>CAYPDN010000026.1:3082-21450 GCA_964409445.1 uncultured Granulosicoccaceae bacterium | reverse complement strand
ATTAGTGCGAAGTGTCCAATTTCAGGGATCATTGCAACTGAACCGTATCAGCACCATGTTGTGCTGCCTTTTGTTTGTTCAAAGCATCAGCGACTTCCGGTGGCATGTAATTTTCGTCATGCTTTGCCAGAACTTTTTTCGCAATAAAAACACCGTCGTCATCGAGTTTGCCGACACTAATAGTGCCCTGACCCTCACGAAAAAGATCAGGCAGAATACCTGTGTAGCGTACCGGAATAGTCTCGCCGTTGTCAGTCAGTGCGAACTCCACTGTAAGACCGTCACCTATTCGTTTTACGCTGTCGGCTGCCACCAGCCCGCCAACTTTAAACTCAGCACCGTCTGGTACCTCACCTGCGACCACCTCTGATGGCGAAAAGAACAACTGAATATTCTTGTTAAACGCGTTCAGAATGAAACCTGCGGCAATTGCAACACCTGCCACCATCAGACCAACGAGTATGAGTTTTTGTTTTCGCTTCGGATGCATTGAGAATATTCTTAATCTTATTTAATCAGCACACAAGCTGATCGTTAAACTGGCTGTGACGGATTCGCGCCCGGTGCGCCAGGAGCCGGCGCGCTACGACGAAGCTCAGCGATCACTTTTTTGCGACGACGCAACGCAAAATACAAATTGGCAAACATAACAATGGCCGTTATCGCAAACGAAGGCCAGACGTAGGCGGCATAACCACCCATGGCAAAAAAATCTATCATAGACGGTTCCCGGCTATTCTTTCCTGCACCCAGGCAGATTTGGCTTCACGCTGCAAAATGATTGTACGGGTTTTGAGTAACATAGTGACAAAATAAAAGACCGTAAAACCAAGAGCCATTAGCAACAGCGGCAGCAACATACTCGGGTGAATAGATGGTTTGTCAAACTTCATTATGGACGCTGGCTGATGCAATGTGTTCCACCAGTCAACCGAGAAGTGAATAATCGGAATATTCACAACACCGACCAGCGCCAGTATCGCCGCGGCCCTCGCAGCACTGGACGGATTATCAATCGCCGCCCTCAGAGCCATATAACCGATATAGATAAACAGCAAAATTAACTCAGAAGTTAAACGTGCATCCCACTCCCACCAGGTACCCCACATTGGCTTGCCCCACAATGATCCGGTGGCCAGCGCCAGAAAGGTAAAAGAGGCACCAATAGGCGCTGATACCTGCGCCACAACATCCGCCAGTTTCATTTTCCAGACCAGAACCAGGACACTGCAGAAGGCCATCACCATATAGACAAACATACTGAGCCATGCCGAAGGTACATGGACGAAAATGATCCGATAACTCTCACCCTGCTCATAGTCAGTTGGTGCAACAAATAATCCCAAAAACAGACCAACACCCAGAAGCAATGCACACAAGCCAGCGAGCCACGGACCCAAGATCTCGGCCAGGCGATAGAAATTTTTAGTCGAAGCCAGTTTATAAAACCAACGAAACATAGAGGTCCTGGATTGCACTGCAAGATTACAGGGAGAGTTTGCCCTGCTTAGTAGGTAAAACAATGGCCTTTGGCTGTGACCATCGCCTGCGAAATTAGTTTTGACCGAACGCCCGAATTGTTAATCGGACGCACGTTCTCCCCGGATTATAGCCAACTTCAGACCGGTTTGGCGTTGAAAAGACGGGGTCGACGTTTACGCTTCCGCACTGATCCTGAGCGCTGCGGCAGCGGCCCAGGGACACAGTGCCAGTGCCAGAAACAGCAGTCCGGCCAGCAGAGACAATTGCGCATCGGTTTCAAAGCCACCTACTGCTGCCACAACACAACTGCTGCCAAAAATCAGCACCGGAATAAAGAGCGGCAGCACCAGCAGCGCCAATAACACACCACCGCGCTTCAAACCCACGGTCAGGGCAGCACCGATGGAGCCAATAAGACTAAGGCACAGCGTACCCAGTACCAGCGACATCAGCAGCGATGGCAAGGCCTTTAGTGGCAGTTGCATCAGCAACGCAAGCACCGGTGACAGCAACACCAGTGGCAAACCTGACACCAGCCAGTGAGCCAGAGTCTTGGCCATTACCAGAATCGGTAACGGATGAGGACTAAGCAGTAGTTGCTCCAGCGAACCATCGATAAAATCGTCGCGAAACAATCCATCCAGCGCCAGCAGAGTTGCCAGAAGTGCGGCCACCCAGATTACACCTGGTGCAATTTCACTCAGCAGCTCACCGTCCGGACCGACACCTAATGGAAACAGTGTCACGACAATGACAAAAAACACCAGCGGGTTCAGCCAGTCACTGCTGTGACGCTGCGACAGCGTCAGATCTCTTTTCAACAATGTGGCGAAAGCCTGAAACATCAGCTCGACAACACCAGCGTCTGACCATTTACGTTGCCGCCACTTTGAGCACTGATCGGCAACGGCTGATGGGTTGAATAAATCACGCTGCCACCGCACTGCACCTGCTCCGCTATAAGAGTGGCAACCAGGTCACGACCGGATGCATCCAGTGCGGTTAGCGGCTCATCAAGAATCCATAACACTGCATCACTTAAAAGCAATCGCGCCAATACCACCCGACGACGCTGACCTGCAGATAAAACCCGACAGGGCAATTCTTCTTTGCCTGACAGACCGGTTCTGGCCAGCACCGCAACGCACTCTTCTACCGTTACCGATTTATCGCTTAAGTTGCACTGCAAATTCTCCAACGGAGTAAGACCGGACTTAAGCCCATCGGCATGACCGGCAAACACCATCTCTGAAAAATAATTCTCACGCGCCGCAGGCAACGCTTCACCACGCCACCACAACTCGCCTTCATCAAGCGGTATCAGTGTGCAAAGCGCACGCAACAATGTTGTTTTACCAGATCCGTTATCTCCCCGAAGCTGCAGCAGCGCACCTGCTTCAACACTAAAGGATCTTTCTTTAAACAGCGCAAACTCACCGCGGCTGACAGAAAGATCTTTAGCTTCCAGTAACACTTCAGGTAGCACTTCAGTCATTTACACTACAACTGTGGCAATGCATGTGGACTTTGAATTGCGGTATCCGTATCGGTTTGGTGAAGTGCAGCCTCAAGTTGTTTCTGGATTGCATTAAGCGACACCGCGTGTTGATTGGATCGGTCATCTGTTAAATGCCGCGGTGAAAAACGCAGTTGATCAAGCTGGCGCATCTCATCAGATAATCGACGGCTACCCAGCCGCACCCCGACTTCCGGAAGGTTGTGTACCGGATCTTTCTTCCATCTCGACTGCGCCCACTCTAACACAGCACTGGCATAGGCAGTCGCGTCCCCGCCTTTACTTAGAGATCGCATTCTTTTAAATGCCTTTTGTTCTGAGCCATTGCTCGGCGGCACATCTGATTGATCCGGTTCAGCTTGAGAGGACCTGGCAGACCACCACCACGCCGCTAAAGTTGCGAGCCACGCAATCATCGCTGCCACCGCTACCCAGAACCAGAATTGCGATATCTGATTATTAGCCTGGGCACTGACCGTGTTATCAGCCCCGGCTAATTCTGTAGCACTTAAAAGAGTGTTTGATTCATCTGTCTGATGGTTAGTTTGAGGTTCCGGCTGCGCATCAACAGAGGCATCATCATTCGCAGCAACACTATTACTTGCGGTATTATTTTCGGCAACCGCATTTGCTGCAGGCTCAGATGTCTGCGTGCCATCTGCGCCCTCAACCTGCAGCACCTGAGAAGGCAATACCGCACGTCTTTCCGTATCAGTGTTGGTGTCCCACCACTTTACAATCACTTCCGGTAACGTGACCTGCCCCGATTGATTCGGTATCACCGACCACTTCTCACGGCGCAAACTGACCAGATTACCTCCATCAGCACCCGAACGGAGTTCCGGGTTATCAACGTAAATTTTTACGCCCGGGATATCCGGCACCGGTATCTCCGGCAGCTGAGTAGAAGTCGCACCCGCTGCTATCAGCTCCAGCGTCAGCGTTAATGGCTCACCATTTTTTGCGTTACTTATTTCATCTGACCATTCGTGTCTTAACTCAAGTGCCTTTACCGGCAACCACCAGTTCGATGTATTGTCCGCTGCACGCGGTTTCACAGTAAGCGCAAGCGGCTCAGTTCGTATCTCAATTCGGCGTGTGGGTACCGTTCGCAAAAACAGATTACCACCATAGTTTGGATCCCTGACACTGCCCGGGATAGTGATTGCATCAATCGTTATATCACCGCTTTTCTGCGGAAACAAAGCATATCGATAAGTTTGTACACGATATTGCACACCGTCCCTTTCAACAATCTCCTCACGCCCACCTGGTAATGCCTGCACCTGATAATCACTGTTGCCACTAATGTCCGGATTGCCGGTAGATACGTTGCCGTCATCAAAGACTTTTAACAGCAAAATTATCTGTTCCTGAACATAAGGGGTTTCATTTTCAACAGACACCTCCGCAAATACTTTATCTCTTGGTTCAACTCCAGGTGTGCCACGCGCTACCACTTCAATCTTTAACGGATCCGATCCGACACCGGATACCGAGAACGGTGGAATTGTTAAAGCACCAACACTTTTCGGTTTCAACTCAAGACGCATGGTAAATCCGCTTGAGCGCTTGCCATTTACAACTGTCTGGCTGTTTGACTGACCGGAGTGGAGAATATCAAAGTTCTGCAGTAGTGCCGTCACGTCTGGCGTATTGCGCAAGTTAATACCCTCGATGTAGAGCACAACAGTCTCACCATCGATAACGGTTTCTCGATCCACTGTGGCAACAAGTTCTGCAGCATTCGCATTTGTAGCAGCAGCCAGACTCAGAACCAGCATTGCAACAGTCAGCAACGGTTTGAACATATGTCGAATTCTTACAAGCACAGAATTATTAAGAGTATTCACCATGGTTCCTGCATGTCTTGTACATCGGGGTATTCAATCAGATGGTTCAATCTTATCTTGTTACGCAGTAGCTGTGATCCATCATCAGGTATGCGACGCAACCACTGTTCAGTCGCCTGATCATCCTCGCTCAAAGGACTCGGAGCAGAGCCTCCCGCTACGGCTTCAGACTGCTGCTCTTGTTGTTCCGCATCATCTGTCTGCTGCTCCTGCTGCATCATTTCTCGCAGCGCTTGTGCATCCTGCTGTTCTGTCTGATCACCTTGCTCTGCATTCATTTCACCGTCGTTCTGAGACTCAGTGCCATCACTATGGCTGTCACCAGCCTCGCTTTCATTAGCCTGGGAATCATCAGTTTGGCTTTCGGAAGACTCGCCTGATCCTTCTTCACCATTTTGTGAATCTTCAGACTCACTTTGTTCATCACCATTCTCACTATCCTGAGATTCCGACTGTTCACCACCCTGCTGATTGTCTTGTTGTTCCTGTTGCTGTTGGTCGGCCAGGTCTCTCAGCTTTTTAGCTATTTCAAGATTATGTGAAATATTGGCATCATCAGGTGCCAGCGTTAACGCCTTTTCAAACGAACTTACCGCCTGAGTGTAGTCTCCGGCACGCACCGCTGCTGTACCGTGATTGTATAAACCGGTTGCATCCTCGGCTATAGCGAAATCCTCCATCGCCTCCTGGTATTTGCCGTCACGAAATTTGCTCACACCACGCCACTGCGGATTATTAAATTCAGACGCAGCTTGCTCGTATTGCCCTTCTTCGAGAAGTTCAGCCGCTCGCTGATCCGGTCGTTTGAAAAAATTTGTCAGCGAGAAATCCTGTCTTTGCTCTTGTTCATGATCCTGACCCGGAACACTATCAACGCGAAGCACAAGGCACAACGCAACACCCGCTGCAACACACAGTCGCGACTCTTTGGAGCGATACTTTTTAGGCCGATACTTTCGGGTATAGCGAAATCTCACAACCACCCCCGACGAAAGGCCACGGCTGTAATTGGCAATAACAAGAGTATTAGCCACGGACCACGATCCAGCCATGCTTCAATTGTCTGCAGTGAATCATCGTTCGCAGTATCGTCGTCTGCAGTCAGGTCATCACGACTAAACGTTTTCAATAAATAGTTAATGTCCGACTCGTCTGATGATACCAACCGGTACTCTCCACCCCCGACAGACGCCAGTGATTTCAGAGACGCTTCATCAATCTGTGCAACAACAATGTTACCGTTGTTATCTTTAACAAAGCCGGCACGCGGGTTTGGAATCGGCGCACCGGTAGAACTACCGACACCAATCACCGATAACGAAAAGCCATCAACGGATATTGCAGCGGCTGCAGCCAGGGCTTCATCGTCAACAGCACTGTCAGTAAACAGCAAAATCTGACCGCTTTTACTTTTCACACTTTTAAGAAGTTCAAGCGCCTTGTTCAATGCGAGACCCGTTCGGCTGCCCTGCGCAGGCATAATCTCAACCTTTAACGCTGGCAACATTGATCGGATGGTCGCAGCATCATTGGTTAACGGTGACACCACAAATGGTGATGCCGCATAAACCACAATGGCGTTTTCTACCTCACCTGACTGATTGATTATGTCTTCGACCTTCTGCCGCACGCGCGTCAATCGCGATGGCTTAATATCCTCAGCATCCATAGATCGCGACAGATCAATAACTAACACACGCTCAGCAACATTTCTAAACGTCGGGGTATCACGCAACTCCCAGCTTGGACCACTTAAACCAAGTACACAAAGTATCCACGCAATTCCTACCCACCAGTACCACCGACTGCTTTTTCCAATCCCGCCCCGCTCATCAAGCAAGTACCCAAGCAATTCCGGATCGACAACATCACTCCATTGGTTTGCGACAGATGAACGAACCCGCAGCTTTGTCCACAACCAAAAAGCCGGGATAAGACTAAGCAACCACCAGGGTCTTAAAAAATGAAAGTTATCAATCCAGCCCACGAAACCTCCGCCAGGCTAAATACCCACTCAATAAAAAAGCCACTGACAGTGGCCAGTAATAGAGCTCACTCATTGGTCGTTGTTGCAAGCTGTCTATTTCACTGGGTTCAAGGGTATTGATTTCATCATAAATGCTCACCATCTCACGAGTATTGCGCGCTCGAAAATACTTACCGCCAGTAACTGCAGATATTTCTTTAAGCGTCTCTTCATCGAGCCCTTTGGATGGATTGATAACCCGCGCTCCAAAGAGATCGCGAACGACCACCTGATCAGCACCAACACCAATGGTGTGAATGCGGATACCGTATTGCCTGGCAACATTGGCAGCATCAAGCGGTGTCACTGCACCTGCGGTATTGGTGCCATCGGTAAGCAATATAAACACCCTGGACTTGGCAGGCCGCTCTTTTAGACGTTTTACCGCCAGACCTATCGCATCACCTATGGCGGTAGATTGCCCGATCAAACCAACCAATGACTCAGAGATAAAATGCTGCACGGTATCAAGATCATAGGTCAGCGGCGTTTGTACCTGAGCGTTATCACCGAACAGTATTAACCCGACTCGGTCACCCTCACGCTGTGCAACAAACTCACTGGCTACCACTTTGGCAGCTTCCATTCTTTCCACACTGCGTCCGCGTACTTCAAAATCCTGCTCACGCATGCTGCCCGAAATATCCAGACCCAACATAAGATCACGCCCGGTCAGTGGTATATCGGTAAGCTCACCAAGCCACTGCGGACGCATGCACGCAAGCACTAATAAGCACCACATCAACAGAAACAGAATGAGTCTAAGTGACGTGTCTCGCGTGCTCCCCTGTTTAGTGGAAAAATTGCGCAGCTGATCATAGAAAGGAACTCGCAGCGCAGGCTGCTGCTGCCGTGCTGCAGACGGCAGTGTCCAGCGCAGCAACAGCGGCAGCGGCCAAAGTGTCACAACCCACCACCACTCAAAGTGCAGCAACGCTTCCGCCCTCCCCATGATTGCTATGGTGATGATTGGTATGGTGACCGGCATTTTTTATGGTATTTTTTGTCAGTTCGAATAGTTCCAACATTGCACTTTCATCAAGCAGCTTTTCACGCTGATACTGATGCCGATACAACAACCTGCCAGCACCATTACTGTAATCAGTAGTTTCACCAATGACATCCAAAGACTGCAACCACTGATCATCAGTTAAGGCGGCAACGCTGCGACGTGATTCAACTGCGAGTGACACACGACGCATCAGAACCGAAAGTTCTGCAAGCGTGTTGTATTGATTTTTATTGTCCAAATAATCATCGCTTATGCGTTTGTGTTCTGTAAGTGCAGTGCTGCGCCATAAATTACTTTGCCGCTTTTTTAACAACCGGTTAAGCATCCAAAAACATGCAGCACATATCAAAAGCACCAGCAACAAGACAATCCACCAACCAATTGCAGGTGGCCACCAACCAGGATCAGCAGGCAGTGCTACATCCTTCAACTGTTCAAGCAGCGCTTGTTCCTGGGGATTCATCAGACTCAGGAACCCCCGGGCAGAGAGTTCATTACTACCGTCGCTACATCGAGCGGATCATCGGAGACCGAAGCGCTTATAAAACGATTTCCAGGACCACTAAATACATTCTCAAGTTGCGCTGTACGAAAGCTGAAATCGTCCCGGTACTGCTGCCGTATTCGTGAAGATGTAGTTTTCAGCCGGCCCTTTCTTTTGCCATCAGTAATTGCATATTCGGCAGGCGGTGGAAGTTCTGCCTCCAGGGGATCGAACAATTGAACAGCGGCTGTGTGATTATGCCGCAACAAATTTGCTGCATGAGGTCCTGCATCAAAATGGCTGAAGTCAGAAACCAGACAAATAGAACTTCCGGTATGAGCACTGTGATCGAGACGGGTCAGCGCATCACTCAATGGTTCAGTTTTATATTTTTCACGCCGTGAACCGTTGTGCAGCTTGACCATTTGATGCAACAGTCTGGTAACTCCGCGACTGCCTGCCTGCGGTTTAATTTCCAGTAGTTGATTATTGTTAAACACCAGACCACCAACACGATCACGCTGCGCTGCCGCCGCCCAGGCAACAATCGCACACAGACGGGCTGCAACCACAGACTTAAACGCAACGCGTGTACCGAAGTACATTGGCGGACGCAAATCTATGGCAATAAAAAAAGGCCGTTCGCGTTCTTCGGTAAAAAGCTTGGTGTGCGCACGTCCTGTCCGTGCCGTGACTTTCCAATCTATAAGCCTGACGTCATCACCACCGTGGTACTCCCGTACTTCTGAAAAATCCAGACCACGGCCGAGTGCCGCAGATGTGGATGACCCTGATACAGGTGCTGCAACACGTCTTCCAGCCCGGCGTTTCAACTTGCCAACTGTTTTGCGCAATGCAACAAGCTCTGCGACGGAAACCGTTGTCGCGCTGGTTTCTATTTCAACGGCTTCAGTCACACCACTGCCTTTGCCACTTTCCTGGCTGTTTTAGCGAGCAGATCATCCGGTTCAACAATTCACAGATCACTTATGGCACTGCGACCTGCGACAATAACTGATCAATAACCTGACTGGCAGAAATGCCATCGGCCTCGGCTTCATAAGTCAACAAAATTCGATGGCGCAAAACATCGTGGATAACCGCATGAATATCTGCAGGGGCAACATAGTCCTGACCGTTTAACCAGGCATGTGCGCGGGCGCAGGCATCGAGTGAAATGGTCCCGCGCGGCGATGCGCCAAATGCAATGTGGCGTGCCTGCGGGCCGGCTTTATCACGGGTTTCGGTAACAAGTCGCACCAGATACTGCTCTATTTGTTCGGTCAGGTAAATTCGGTTCACTTCATCTCTGGCTTGTCTTATATCGTCGATATTCAACTGCATAGAAGCATCGCGATAGGTTGCTGCAGTACCGGCGTTTTCCGAACGAACCAGACGCAGAATTTCAAGTTCATTGTGCGCCGGTGGATAGTCGATCGTGACATGCATTAAAAATCGATCCAGCTGTGCTTCCGGCAAACTGTAGGTACCTTCCTGTTCGATAGGATTTTGCGTCGCCATCACCAAAAACAACTCTGACAACGGATAGGTCTGCTGACCAACAGAAATCTGGCGCTCTGCCATCGCCTCTAACAGTGCGCTCTGCACTTTTGCCGGTGCTCGGTTGATTTCGTCAGCGAGCACAATCTGATTGAACAATGGCCCGGGCTGGAATTTGAATTCACCACTGGCCGGCAGATAGATTTCGGTACCCGTGATATCTGCAGGCAACAGGTCCGGTGTGAACTGAATACGTTGAAAGATACCGTCGACGCAATTGGCAAGCTCTTTGACCGCACGCGTTTTAGCAAGTCCTGGTGCACCTTCAACAAGCAAATGCCCATCTGCCAGCAAGGCTATTAGCAAGCGATCGACCAGCGTCGACTGGCCAATGATGGAAGTGGATAAATCATGCCTGATGCTACTGAATTTTTCGTGAACGCTCATCGCCACTCTTTTATGTTCGAATCTCACCAGCCATTCAGCCGGAGCTGTACGGGTGGCCTTGGGTAATTAAGGTCGGCGTAAGTCCACCAACTCATTTAAACTGTCGCCAGTAAACTATTGCCAAAACGCCGGAATAATAGCAGATCGCAGCATAGTCGAAGCTGCGGTCCATCACTGTTGGCACTCCCCCCGGCTCCGCCAGAGCGCACAGGTAATCCATGTGAATCCGGATTTTAAAAATCGTTCAATACTGATAACCGGTTGCTCGAGCGGGATCGGTTACTGTGCCGCAAAGACCCTGCACAACCGTGGTTACCAGGTCTACGCCACCACACGCAAAGCAGAAGACACCGAGCTGTTTTCAAGCCTCGGTATCAGATCTCTGCAGCTCGATCTCGACGACCCTCAAAGTATAGGAAATACTCTGGCGGTTGTGCTCAATGAGAGCGGTGGAAATCTTTACGGTTTGTTCAACAACGGGGGCTTTGGCCAGACTGGCGCGGTGGAGGACGTCCCGACCGATGCGCTCAGAGCCCAGTTCGAAACACTGGTATTTGGCTGGCACGAGCTGACGCGCCAGGTCATCCCTGTCATGCGGGCTCAGGGATACGGCAGGATAATACAAAACTCATCAGTTCTCGGTTTTGCCGCGATGCCCCACCGCGGCGCTTATAATTCGGCAAAGTTTGCGATCGAGGGATTGAGCGATACTCTGCGACTGGAACTGCGCGCAACTGAGATACATGTGTCAATCATTCAGCCGGGGCCAATAAAATCCAGATTCAGACAACACGCCCTGGCAAAATTCAAACAACACATCGACAGCACCAACAGTGTGCACTCCGCCACTTACGAGAAAACCATGCAACGACTTGAAACCAGCGGAGACGCTAATCGCTTCACACTGGGTCCGGAAGCTGTAGTAGATAAATTAATACATGCACTGGAACACAAAGCGCCACGCAGTCGATATCGCGTCACCACACCGACAATAACATTCGCCGTGGCGAAACGGCTGTTCCCGACCAGTGTGCTTGATCGCATACTGTCCAACGTCACTTAATGGCTGGCGCACGAGTACTTTAGTAATGGCAAAAATACTTCTCGTCACAGGTTCCGTCTTTGGTGCAGCCATGCTGACTTCTGACGAAATTGAAACTGCACTTACAGACGCATCACACGAGGTCATTCGCCCTGACCCGCCAACTGTTACAGAGCTAACAGATGAATCGATTGACCACCTTGTTGTGTGCACCTCAAGCACTGGCAACGGTGACGTGCCGGATGATTTGCTGCCGCTGTACACAGGGCTTAAGACCGAATATCCTCGCATTACCCATCTCAGTTATGTAGTCGTAGCGCTGGGCGACAGTTCCTATGACAATTTCTGTGGCGGCGGATTGACAATGGACGAGGCAATTCTCGACCTGGGTGCAAAACAGATCAAAGCACCATTAACCTTAGACGCACTCGAAGTCACTGAGCCCGAAGAGGTAGCACCTGCGTGGGTTGTCGCCGCGCTTAATGAATATGGTACCGGGTGAATATCGTGCGATTTGAAGATTGATTCCTTAGTTAAAACAATTGCGAGTATTACATTTTTATTTAACGGGTAGAGACAATGGAAAACACAGAGCAGGTAAGAGAATTTGGCGGCTGGTTAAAACGCTACACCCACGCAAGCCAGAGCTGCAACTGCGAGATGACATTCTCGGTTTATCTGCCGCCACAGGCGGAAAATAAAAAGGTACCGGTACTGTATTACCTGTCTGGCTTAACATGCACCGACGATAACGTGCGCACAAAAGCCGGAGCGCAGAGATATGCAGCGGAGCACGGCGTCGCACTGGTGATGCCAGATACCAGCCCGCGCGGCGACAACGTCGCAGACGACGCCGATCGGTATGATCTTGGCAAAGGAGCCGGCTTCTACATCAACGCGACCAAGTCGCCCTGGACGCCGCACTACAATATGTACGACTACGTTAACCACGAACTGCCCGATCTTATCGAGAGCAATCTTCCGGTCACAAACGTACGTTCAATCAGTGGCCACTCAATGGGCGGACACGGTGCGATGATCAGCGCACTTAAAAATCCCGGCCGCTATCGATCAGTATCGGCGTTCGCACCAATCGCAAACCCGGTTAACTGTGCCTGGGGTGAGGGCTGCTTCGGTGCCTATTTAGGTTCTGATAAAGAACAATGGCAAGACTGGGACAGTGTATGCCTGATGGAAGCAGGTGCCGAGTGCCCGCCGCTGCTCGTTGATCAGGGCGGCGGTGATAACTTTCTGGCAGAACAGCTATCATTTCCGCAGCTGCAGGCAGCTTGTGAACAACGCGGGTTCGACGCAACGTTACGCCTGCAGGAGCACTACGACCACAGCTATCATTTTATCGCTTCGTTCATCGGCGAACACATTGCATTTCATGCCAAATACCTCAACGGCTAGGCCTGACAAACAAGCCTAATTGAATCAGAAATAGACGGGAAATTGTCGTTGACCTAAGCTACATTTTGTCCACCAATTGTTTCCTATTGTAAATACTGTGTCGGAATTGGCAACACTTACAACTTTTCACATAAAATCCCGGCTGCAACGTCAGGACAAAATAGGTCTGGCTGTTGCATGGAGCACCTGTGCGTGAAGTTAGCATGAATCCAGGGAAGTAATTTCTCCAGAAAACTAACGCGACATTAACCAATAAAGATATTCAGAGGTACGATTTTGACAAACCTTAAACGGATCCTGGTGCTGAGCTCCTTTGCACTATTCAGTGCAGCAGCACCCAACGCGCACGCTATGTTACCCGTCTGCCAAAGCGCTTCATCAGATTCCGATGGTGACGGCTACGGTTGGGAAAACAACGATTCCTGCATTGTTAACGGTGCAATAACTCCTTCGAACTCAGGTTCAGGTTCTGCTTCAAACTCAGGTGCAAATTCCGGTTCGAGTTCCCGCTGGCCTGCTTGTCTTTCGGCAGCAAGCGATCCGGATGGTGATGGTTTTGGCTGGGAGAATAACGACACGTGCCTTGTAACAAATAACAGCTCTGCCAACTCCGGTTCCAGTGCGGGTTCCGACAACTCAGCGGTAGCTCCAGGTTCTTCCAGTGGTGGCCGCCCTTCCTGTGTTAGTGCGTCAAGCGATCCTGATGGCGACGGCTTCGGCTGGGAAAATAATGACACATGTCTGGTAACTTCAAGCACCGGAACCGGGCTCATCAGCGATGATGGCAGTAATAATAACAACCCCGACAATACCGGTAGTGCGCCCTCAGACGCTGGTGCAACCGACAACGGAAACACTGGCAGCAACAATGGTGGCAACTCCGGCACCGGTGGCACAGTTAATCGCACCACCTCATTAACTAACGTTGCAACAAAAGCCGTAACTACCGACGCAAACGGCGGAGATCGCTTTGCAACAGAACGCGTTGGTGACTTTCTGCTTATGCAGAATGCATGGCGCGCATCGCGTGCGGCACCGGGTTACGTCTGGAGTCAGACCATACAAACTAACACCAATGGCGCACCTGTTGGCTGGCTTTACGACTGGGGACCCGGTGTACCTGGTGGCAGCGGCCGAGCTTCAGACGACTTCTATGTCAGATCTTATCCGGAGCTTATCTTCGGTATTAAAGATGAGTTCCGCACCAGCGCACCGAAGGCGCAAATTGGCTTTCCGGTTCGCGTAGACCAAATGCCAAACATTCAGATTGACTACTCCTATAACGCTCCAGAGTTTGGCGCTCAAAGAACAGTTAACGCTTCAGTAACTAACCGCTTCCCGAATGGCAGCATTATTAACGGTGAACGCAACGTCGCTGCTGAATCGTTTCTCTATTCACCAACTAATGGCGTCTGCGACGACAACCTGGCGGTCACACGATCAAACGGATCCAACCATCTCTATGAAGTGATGGTATGGCTCGACTCCGGTGCCGAGCGCCTGCCAGCAGCTTCACGCGATTTCGTCACAGACATCACAATACGCGGCGCAGACTACAAGGTTTACACCAAGAGTGATGACGATCGCTACATCGCTTTCGTGGCACAGAATCCACAAAACACCGGTACGATCTACTGGAATGATTACCTGAACTGGGCACGTCAGAATGCACATCAGGTAGGAGCACTTTTCGGCGCGAATGCCGACTCGATCCAGATACAGGATTCATGGTGCGTTGCCAACATCATTGTCGGTACCGAAATCTTCTGGGGTGCAGGGCAATTTGAACTGTTTGAATGGACGATTACCCAGAGTGAGTAATGTGAACTCGTAGTTCGATATTACAAAAACTGTAAATTTAACGGCAGTCAGTCTTCTGGCTGCCGTTTTTAGTTTTATAGAAGTCGAAGTCTCTTGCTTGACTTTATATGTCATGACACATAAGCTCCCTCCCATGAACAAAAAACACACAAACACACACCGAATTTGCGGCTTAGCCCTGCTCTCTTTGTTAGTGGCAGCCTGTGGCTCATCAGATGATGGCGGTATATCGGGTACAGGCGATCCGCTCATTACCCAAACAGACAGCAGCACCCCCGCGGACAGCAGCGCACCGATAGCCGACAATTCCGTAGGCGAAACCACTGGCACAGGTGCCGATCAATCTGGCAATACGGACAGCGACGAGTCATTTACCATAAGCAACACAATAACCGGTGGTGCCGCAGGTCTTTTGGCCGATGCAACACCACAATTTGAGTGGACCGCAGTTGACGGCGCTGACAGATATCAACTGGTTATGACAGAAGCAGAAGGCAACCAGATAACCTTCGACGCTTCAACAGACTCCTGTGCCGGCTCAAGTTGCAGCGCTACACCCACAGCCGCTTTCCACCATAATTCGATTAACTGGCGCGTTGATGCGTTAAGCGGAAACGAAGTTCTGCAAAGCCCTGCCAGCGGCAGCTATGTCACACCACGCTCTTTCGAACTGACACCGGAAACATCAAACCCATCTGTCTGCACTATCTGGCCATCAATATCCTACGACGATGTGATTGTGCTGAATAACATCTGGAACGCACGTCAGGTAAATAGTGATGAGTGGACTCAAACCATTGCAGCCTCCGAATCAGACACCAGTGGCCCGGTCGCATCATGGGACTACAACTGGCTAACAGAAACCGATGGTGATCGCACTGCTGTAAAAGCCTACCCTGAAATTTTTTATGGCAACAAGCTCGGCACACACGAGTCTGCCAGTAAGGCGGTAACAGGACTCCCTGAAACCGTTAGCAGTCTGCCGGAATTCAACGTCGAGTTTGCGTTTACGGAAACCTTTGATGGCGATGTCGAACGCAACGTAGCGCTGGAGTCTTTTTTCCACGACTCGTGCGACATCACCGGACCCTGTGATCTCGAAGACAACCGCGCCTATGAAATGATGGTATGGGTAGTTAATCCGGAATCTAATCGACCGGGTGATCTGGCAGTCACGGGTGTCATGATAGACAACCGATTGTGGGATGTTTATATCAAACCCCGCAGTGACAAAAAATACATTGCCTTCACAGCGCAAACGCCTTTCGACGAAGGCACGCTGCAGTGGAACCGTTTTGTTGAATGGACTATGCAGTGGACCGCAGAAAACGCAGAGGCACTGCAAATAAATGCACTTACTCCAGACCTCTGTATGGCAGCCATTGAAATGGGCACCGAGCTTTGGTGGGGCAAAGGGTCATTTACACTCGACAAGTTCAACGTCGTGAAGAATTAGTGCCGGGAGTCTGCACGCAGAACTTCTTCCGCAACTGCGCAGAATTTACCATTGATGCCCTCTCGCTGGTTTATCAGCACCGAAATGTGGGGCAACGCAGTTTGCAGTAACCAGTTCAACTACTTAAATTTATTTTTCCGATAATTACCGACAGACAGCGATAATTACCGACAGACAGCGCACAGGGTCGCAATAAAGCGACCGCATGCACAAATCCTCCTGTACACCCTCTAAAGATCCCAACATCCGTCGATAGCCTGCAGACGACAATTAAGCAGTGCGATAGAGAATGCTATGCAGCGAACACGGGAACACCTTGAAGCGGTAAACGAAACCTACTTTCAACATATGGCACACGCTGGAGGTTTCGGGTTTAAAATGATCGGTGCAGGTGCGGCATGTCTGATCCACGGATTAATTCCGAGCCTTTGCTGTACCACCGGCAGCCGCGCCGTTACCGAACTACACGACAGCATGGTAGTTAATCGGATTAAATCCGACGCTGCTAACGATTCTCAAAACTAAAATTATTTAGGCGCTGCAGGTGTTTGGCACAAATAAACACGACGATCAGTACAGCAATTATGGGCGGCTAACTGAGTCATCGCAGCCGACGCTAAAATTGCAGGATCAAAAGTGCCTGCTGATAAAACACTCTGACGGCTGGCGCAACGACCGTTGTGAGCAATGGCTGCAAGATCACGACGCAATCACCCACACTGTTATAAGCCACGACTGTGTTCAACTACCTGATCCGAACAACTACAATCGGGTAATAGTGTACGGTGGCATGCCATGCATCAATGATCCGGCATTCAAAGACCGCCTTCACATTGAAATGCAGCTGCTCGAAAACGCTCTTAAAAATAATATACCTTGTTTCGGCATCTGCCTTGGTGCACAACTGATTGCTCATGTACTTGGTGCAGCGGTAAAGCCATTACCATGTGGCACAACAGAATTCGGTTTCTCACTCATTACCCCGACGGCATCAGGCAGAGAGTTTATGCCGCAGTCCTGCAATATGTTGCAATGGCACTGTGAGGGATTCGATTTACCACAGCAGTGCGAGTTACTGGCAACCAGTGAATTATTTCCTAATCAGGCTTTTCGTTATGGTGACAATACTTATGGTGTGCAGTTTCATCCGGAAGTAACCTCTGATGTTCTTCAAGTCTGGCACCAAAGACGGTCACATCAGGCAGGCATGTCCGTGGCCGATTTTCAACACTACCGGCAACGTCGCGACTGTATAAAATATGCCGCGGAAAACGACCTTTGGTTAGCGCATTTTATGCAACTTTGGGCTTGTGCTTCTTAAAGCGCACCATCTAAGTTTATAAAAACTGGCACTAAGTATTTTTACTAAAACCTGACCCGCCAGAACGCTCGCCGAGAATAAAACATCCGGTTATTCACGCTGAATTTTACTGCCGCAATTGTAAAACAATGCGACACCAGTAATGTCACTGTACTCCCTTTATTCGGCTGAAAGGCCCGGTTCAGTCTGCAAAAGTTAGTCTGGAACCGCACTCCAACGGTTTGGATTCACATGTACAGCTGATTCACAGTTGCAACCTGTACATAAAGTTAGGTACCGTTGGGCTTACCGACACGCCGTGTCGAAATCCGGTTTGTAAAGGAGCCAGTTTCAATGTCATTTTTCTCAGGTGTATACCAATGCACTCTACCTCTCATCACAGCCGCCAGTTCAACCGTACTGCTGGCAACCTCACTGCTGGCAACAACACCCGCATTCGCAAACCAGCTGCCTGTTGTAGTTGTCAGCGGTGCCGGTGGCCAGCTCCAACTAAATAACCCTGTTCAGCTTCAAGGTACCGCTCAAGACAGCGACGGCATTAAAAGTATTTTCGGTGCAATTAAAAACGTTGATACCGGCGCCTTCGTTACTAAAGATGGCCGCTTCAGCCAGGAAGCAGCAGGTATAGACATAAATCATCAGAAGACACAGGCAACACGTTGGGCAACAAAGAGCTACAACCTGCCGCGCGGTCGCTACGTGCTCAATATTCGCGCTCAGGATAACACCAAGAAATGGTCAAAAGTAATTCAGGTACCTTTTACAGCAACTGGCAATAACGGTTCAAACTCTACTCTGGCTGCAGCTCCTGCTACCAATCAGGCTGCCGCCGGTGCAGCACCGATCATTGCAATTCAGTTCCCGGAAAACGGAGCTACATTAAACCAGGCGTCAGCCTTTAGCGGTATCGCAAAGGACGACCAGTCTGTCGTCGGTGTAGTTGCAACAGTCATGAATACAGCAAATGGTTCGTACCTGAATTCCAGAGGCCAGTT
>CAYPDN010000026.1:0-2982 GCA_964409445.1 uncultured Granulosicoccaceae bacterium | reverse complement strand
TCGACAAGCACCTACTATCACCGGCCAGACATGCATGTGACCGACAGTGCCTTCCACCCCTGCACAACCTGCTTTTAATCGAAAATGCGCACCAACAACAAAGCGCAAACCGCTGATAGTCAGCGTGGTATTGCTCGCTATTAGCTCATGCTCGTCCTTGCCTATTAGCGCGACTGATAACGTATGCACAATATTCAGCACTAAAAAAAGCTGGTACCGCGCGGCATTAGCAATGGAATCGAAGTGGCAAACGCCGTTGCATGTACCGATGGCCATTATTTTCCATGAAAGTAAATTCCGCCGTAAAGCGAAGCCACCACGGCGCTATATACTCGGCGTCATTCCCGGTAAAAGACGCAGCACGGCGTACGGCTACTCACAGGCGTTAGACTCTACCTGGCAAGCGTACATCGACCAGTCACACAACTATGGCGCAAAGCGAACCAATTTTAATGATTCAATGGATTTTGTTGGATGGTACATCAACAAGTCGACCAATCTTGCAAAGATTCCAAAGACCGATCCTTACAATCAGTACCTTGCCTATCACGAGGGCTGGACCGGATATCGCAACGGATCCTACAAAAAAAAGCAGTGGTTGCAGCGCGTGGCATCCGAGGTTGTAGTAACAGCAGACCGCTATAGACAGCAACTAAACGGCTGCCAGGGGTCGCTCACCAGGTGGCTTTAACTGCTATCGAGGAACCAGTGCTTCAAATCCTGGTGGATTCACCAGTGCCTCGCGCAAGATCACCGGCAATGTAGTAGGCAATTAAGCCCCCGGATATTGCACCGAATAAATGGCCATCCCATGATACTCCGGTTTGAAAAGGTGAAACACCGTAAAACAATGTCGAGCCATAAACGATTGCAACACCGATTGCGATAAGCGCTGACAACAACCGCTTTTCAAAAAATCCAGCACAAACCAGAAAGCCGATTAATCCGAATACCAATACACTCGCACCGATGTGTATCGCCGTCTGGCCAAATAACCACAGTAAAATACCCGCAACCACACTGATAAAAACTACGATATCGATACTATTTGCTCTGGATCCCGCCAGCAGACCAAGCAGCACCACCAACGGCACCGTATTCGCCATAATATGCTTTAGATTAGCGTGCAGGAAAGGAAGCGTAACGATACCCGCAAGCCCTTTAAATGACCTTGGCAGCAAACCAAAATTTTCCAGTGGCAGCACGCGATCAATTATAAATACCAGCCAGATCACAGCAACGAACAACGCTATGCCTTTCAAATCTCGGCTTAAAGAATGTACGTGCTGTTTGCCACTCAAAGATCTCATGGTTTTCTCTCTTACTGATTACTACGTTAAGTGTAGCGACAACTGCCGCAAAGCCAAAGCGCAAAGCAGTTTCTGCACCCGCACAGGGCCCGCGAAGCACTGCCAGCCTACTCCCGATCCGAGTTACGCTCTTTAACTCACAAAATCCAGAGTTGAGCGGTTTTCAACTATTGAAACCGCGGCCAAAGCATTACAATGTCAGAATGAAAAATCTCTTTGATCTCGCGCATAGTCTGGAACGCAAGAAAGTATCCAGCCGCGAACTGGTTCAACACTGCCTGCACAACATCGAAGCTCAGGGAGGAGAAGGCCACAACACCTTTCTGTCTGTCTTTAAGGAAAAAGCACTGGACGAGGCTGACGCCAGCGATGCCGCAAGGCGGGCCGCAATTAATTTGTCGCCATTTAGCGGAATCCCGATCTCAATCAAAGATCTTTTTGACGTAGCAGGCCAGACAACCACTGCCGGCTCACATGTGCTGGATGAGCACAGAGCGGCACAACACGACGCACCGATAGTCAGCAAACTGCGTCAGGCAGGATTTATCATCATCGGTAAAACCAATATGACCGAGTTTGCCTACTCCGGCCTCGGCATCAACTCGCACTACGGCACACCAGCTAGCCCGTACAACAGACAGACTCGATGCATACCCGGTGGCTCCAGCTCAGGCGCCGCAGTGTCGGTCAGCGATGAAATGGCGGCCGCCGCCATTGGCACCGACACAGGCGGTTCGACTCGCATACCAGCCGCACTATGTGGCCTGGTCGGATTTAAGCCCACAGCGGAAAGAGTCTCAACTGAGGGTTGCGTGCCGCTTTCCACATCGCTTGATTCGATCGGTCCGATAGCCAACAGCGTCAGCTGCTGTGCGCTGCTCGATGCAATTATGTCCGGTGAAAGCAACATAGAGGTCGAGCCCTTCCCCGAAGTCGGTCTAAGACTGGGGGTATTGAACGGTTTTGCGATGGAAGACCTCGACTCTGCCGTCGCGAATTCTTTTGAGCAGGCGCTGCAAAGTCTCGGCAAGCGCGGCATTCTGGTTAAAAGTCACAACCTGCCGGAGCTTGAAAGCTACTATGCGCACATAAATCGCGCTTGTCTGGTGGGATCGGAAGCCTACGCCTTCCACCAGCAATTGATTGACAATCGAGAAGAGTTCTACGATCCATGGGTGCTGGAACGTATAGCCGCAAGTAGCTCCTATACCGCCACTGATTACATAAAAACTCTGCAACGACGCGCAGACTGCCAGCAACAAACAGCGCAGCGAAATACCGGCCTCGACGCTATCGTATTACCTGCAGTACCTCTAATACCACAACCTATCGCGTCACTGATAGAAGACAAAGACTTATCGCTGCGTGTTAATGGTTTAAATTTACGCAACACCTCGATAGCCAACACATTAAACGCTCCGTCAATCACAATACCATGCCATAGCCCGGACGAACCACCGGTCGGATTTATGCTTATTGGTAAGACTGGCCAGGACCGCGAGCTATTATCTATCGCGAGCAGCATTGAACCGATTATTCGAAAAGTTAATTAGCAACAAATATCCAATCAGTGATGCGTGGTTAACCAGATGAAAACAGCCTAATGAAAACAGCAAGATGAAAACAGTCAATTTCACAGCGATGAAGGACGGCACCAAAGAGGAGTACGAGT
>CAYPDN010000025.1:15168-21730 GCA_964409445.1 uncultured Granulosicoccaceae bacterium | reverse complement strand
CCGGATCCGATTGGTACTGTTAAAGATGAGTTTACTATTAGTCGGTCTACAGCTCTCGCCTATGAGGTAAACGCCGGTGAGTACGTTCAGATCATTGATGTCGAAGGCAGGCAGTGCTCTGACTTCATGGCAATGCGTCAGGGTGCGCTTGATCAGGGCCGGGAGCGATACATCGACTCGACTGTCACACGCTCAATGGTTGGTGGCGCTTACCCCGGCCCCGGGCTGTACGACAAATTTTTCGATCAGGATATGAAACCACTGATTCGTGTTGCCAGAGATACCGTTGGCAGACACGATACTTTTGCACTGGCATGCACTGCACGCGGGTATGAAGAAAGAGGTTTTTTTGGTCATATAAACTGTTCTGACAATATAACCTCGCAGTACAAGCCTTACGGTATAGCACCCAGACGTGCATGGCCTGCGATCAACTTCTTTTTTAACTCGTGGATTCATCCAGCGGACAATCGCATCCAGTCAGATGAAGCCTGGTCTCGGCCCGGGGACTATGTTGCGATGCAGGCTCTGGATGATCTGGTTTGCGTATCGACTGCCTGCCCCGATGATGTTGACCCGATTAACGGCTGGAACCCGACGGACATTCATGTACGAATTTATAAACCGGAGCCATCAATCAGCCATGCGATTGCCTATCGCTCCGAACCTGATGCGGAGCCTATTTTGACAGAACAATCAGCGTTTCATTCCCGCACCAGCGCACTGACTGAAAGTTATGCCGTTGCGCGTGATGTGTGGCTGCCTTTGAGCTACGAGGCAACGCGTGCATTGGAAGAGTACACGGCTTGTCGAGAAGCCGTGACCATTCAGGATATGTCTTCGCTGCGCAAGTTCGATGTGCTTGGTCCGGACGCTGAAATGCTGCTTGATAAAGCACTGACGCGTGACATAAGCAAGCTTGCATTGAATCGTGGTGTGTACGCGCTAATGTGCGACGATTCCGGCAGTGTCATTGATGATGGCACTCTGTTTCGTCTGACTGATGATGCCTTCCGCTGGTGTTGTGGCAGTGATGACAGCGCGGAGCAGCTTAAAAAACTGGCCGAAGCGTCCGGTATGAATGTCTGGATCAAGTCGCTGTTTTCGTCTATGCCGAATCTGGCGTTACAAGGGCCCAAGAGCCGCGACCTTTTACAAAAGCTGGTATTCACGCAACCGCATCAACCGTCAATAGATACGATGAAATGGTTCGGGTCAACGGTGGCCAGACTGCATGACAGAAATGGTGTGCCTTTTCAGCTTACCCGAACCGGCTACACCGGCGAGCTCGGTTATGAAATATTTTGTACCGAGTCAGATGCAGTGGAAATATGGGATGCGCTAATGCAAACCGGCAGTGAGTTTGGAATTACTCCGATGGGGCTGGAAGCGCTTGACACTATTCGTATAGAAGCCGGGCTGATGGCAGCTGGTGCTGAGTTCGGTCCTGATATTGATGCCTATGAATCGGGCCTGGGCTTCGCAGTTGATTTAAAGAAACCGGATTTCATCGGCAGAGAAGCACTTGCAAGAAATAGAGAGTCACCACGACGAACACTTGTTGGGCTGCGTTTTAATGGCAATGAAGTGCCTGTTCACGGAGACGGCGTTTATGTAGACAGACGCCAGGTAGGGGTTGTAACCAGTGCCACACGTTCTCCTGTTTTGGGTTGTGCTATCGCCATGGCGAGAGTATCGACTGAATGGGCTGAGAGCGAGCAACTCGAAGTTGGAAAATTAGATGGTCATATGAAGCGGCTGACTGCAACAGTATGTGCGGTGCCATTTGTAGACCCTAAACGTGAACGCCCCAGAGTCTGAAGGTTGGTCCGGCGGTTGTTTTCACTAACGGCGAATGCTCGTAATTTAGTTGCGCAAAAACTGAACCTCCCGGTACCCGATTTTTCCGTTTGGTGCCTCATTTGGTGCTCGCACCTGAATTAGTGATCGCCTGTTCACAGTTTCGCTCGGCTGTGGTTTACCGGTCACGAATTGGGTCGCTGATATGTTACCGGCTGACGATAATCGTCCACAGACCGTTTCGCGGTCAGAGGGCGGCTATTGCTGTGCTGCAAAAATCATATTTTTAGCGAGCCCGCATTGGAGTTAGTTCTGCTCGATATTGCCTCCCGTTGGGGGATGATGTTGACTGGATTCAGTAGATCTTATGATTCAAAACCCATCCCCTGATTTTCAGTTGTTTGATGAAGCGCTGTTGAACTGTGCTGATGGACACTGCCTTTTCGATAACAATGGAAAGCTGTTGTCGTGGTCCTGTTCGTTCAGTGATTTCTACCCGAAATTAAAAGACCGCATTAAGCCGGGATATGAATACCAGCAATTCATAAGAGATCTTCTCGAGCATCAGGCGCTTAGAAACCTCAAGCCCGTTAAGAACGTAGATAAGTGGGTTGAAAAACAAGTATCCAGACTTGATGATAGTCCTGAATTTGTCCATCACCTGGAAGACGGACGATACATGAAAATACGCTACGCCAGATTATCAAACGGGTACTGGTTCTTTGTAGCGTCAGATGTTACCACTTCAGTTTTGCAGCGTGAGGCTCTTGAAGAAAGCGTAAAAAGACAGGAAGGGTTTGCACAAATATCTGCGGACTGGTTTTGGGAGCTCGACAGTGATCTTCGCTATGTTTATTTTTCTTCGCACACCAGCCCTATTGGTGGCTTAAGCCGCGATGATCTTATCGGTACATCAAGAATTGATCATATGCTGCGAAATGCAGAGCTCAATACACAGTGTTACGAGCACAATGATGCGTTACTTGCTCATGAAAAAGTTGAATCAGTTTTAACCTGGGACAACGGTGGTTCTATAAAACACGTACAGATGATAGGGGAGCCACAGTTTAATAAGGATGGTGAGTTTACCGGCTACGTGGGATGCGCTAAAGATGTAACGACGGAATACGGTTTAAAACAACAACTGGAATTTCAAGCCGCTCATGATGAATTGACTGGTCTGATTAATCGCCGTGCTTTCGGTAATTATCTTAACATTAGTTTGGAAAATTTTGCCAGGCGCGAGGCGGAGAATAAATCTCCCGATGACTTGCATCAAACGTTGATTTTCGTAGACCTGGATCAGTTCAAGATGGTGAACGATAACGCCGGTCATCAGGCGGGTGATCAGTTGCTGGTGGATGTAACTCGTATTTTCAGCATCGTATATAACGATCCGAATGATATTGTTGCGCGACTTGGCGGTGATGAATTTGCAATTCTCAGTTCCTGCAATGAAGCACAGGCAAAAGAACAGACTGAAAAGCTTATCCGACTCATTGGCGAGTATCGCTTCAAATGGGATGAACGAACATTCACCATTGGTGCGAGTGCAGGTATTGTTATTCTGGATGATTCCACATCAGATGATTCTGATCTCTTGTCCAAAGCGGATACGGCGTGTTATTCAGCTAAAATTTCAGGCCGTAATCAGGTGCACCTGTTCTCGCGTCACAGTGTATTCGAGAGCAATCAGAATGATGAAATTGGTAAGCTTGAACTGATAAATGATTCACTGCTTCATGAACGTATGAGTCTGGCGTTGCAGCCTATACTGCCGACCGGTCGAATTGATGATCACTCAAAGTTTGAGGTGTTGTTGCGTCTTGAAGATGCTACACGTCAGGTTGTGCCACCAGGAATAGTTATTCCGGTTGCTGAAAAGTACGACCGTATGCAGCATCTGGATCTGTGGATAATAGAGCGCGCAATAGAGGCTATCAGGAAGTTTTCAGAGCTTGGTCAATCCGTTGCTTTATCAGTTAATTTGTCTGGCAACACTCTAAGCAATGAGTCGTGTCTTGAGCAGATTGCACGCTTGGTTGAGCGTAATAAGGTAAAACCGAAAACGCTTTGCTTTGAGGTCACTGAAACGGCGACCATAAAGAGAATTGAAAAGGCCTGCGGTTTTATTGAGCATCTAAAGCAATTCGGTTGTGAGTTCTCGCTTGATGATTTTGGCAGCGGATTATCATCTTTTTCTTACCTGCGCTCGCTACCGGTAGACTATCTAAAAATAGATGGCTGTTTTGTTGCTGATATTGAAGAAGACTTATCTAACCGTGCCATAGTAACTTCATTTAATATGCTTGCTCATGAGTTGGGAATGAAGACTGTTGCGGAGTATGTTGAGACTGAGGAAATAGCGGAGCTGCTGGCGACAATGGGTATCGATTATTTACAGGGCTTTGGCGTAGGTGCTCCGAGGAGTCTTGAGGAATGGCTTCGGTTTTATGCAGACTCGCAAAGACTTACCGGAACCTGATTCCACAACCTGTCTTATACCAATACCGGGAATAAGAAGTTCTCGTTGCCAGTTCGGTGAACCAGGAACACAGGCGGCGGTTCATATGCGTTAATCGCTTTCGACCAGCGACATATCGTGGCACACTGGGGTAAATTGTTAACCGGTGTCCCATGAAAAATTCCCGAGTTATTCACACAGTCAGTTGTCATGCAGCAGGTGAAGTTGGTGACGTCATTGTCGGCGGAGTAATTGCACCTCCGGGTGAGACGTTATGGCAACAATCCAGATGGATAGCCAGTGACAACAATCTGCGCAACTTTATGCTTAATGAACCACGGGGTGGTGTATTCAGGCATATAAATCTTTTAGTGCCACCGGTTAATGCACAGGCAGATGCTGCATGGATAATCATGGAGCCTGCCGATACGCCACCGATGTCCGGATCGAATGCTATGTGTGTTGCAACGGTTTTGCTTGAGACTGGGATTCTGCCAATGCATGAGCCGCAAACCTGTATAACTCTTGAAGCTCCGGGTGGTTTGATAAAAATCACTGCATCTTGTTGCGACGGTGAGGTTCAAAAAGTTAGTGTCACTAATGTGCCGAGTTTTGTATCGCAACTTGACGCAGTGCTTGAAGTAGAAGGTGTAGGAACTATAAAAGTCGACACGGCCTACGGTGGCGACAGTTTTGTGATTGTTAATGCTCCGGATCTTGGATTTTCAGTGACGCCTGATGAAGCTCGTGCGATAGCAGAGACTGGTGTGTCTATAGTGCGTGCTGCCAATGAACAGTTAGGATTTACACATCCGGAAAATCCTGACTGGTCGCACATTTCTTTTTGTCAGATGGCCATGCCCGTTGTTGTTGAGAACGGTATAAAGCGTGGCAAAAATGCAGTTGCAATTATGCCTGGTAAAATTGACAGGTCACCTTGTGGTACGGGATGCTCTGCGCGTCTGGCGGTACTCAGGGCGCGAGGTGAAATAGGAGTTAGTGAATCATTCCAGGGTGTTTCTATTATCGGATCGACTTTTGACTGCACTATTGCCGAGGAGACCGCTGTTGGCAGTTTGCCAGCTGTCATACCGCGTATTGCGGGGACGGCCTATATAACCGGTACTCATCAACACACGTTGAGTCCTGCGGACCCGTGGCCGGAAGGTTATCGTATTAGCGATACATGGCCCTGTTTGTCTGCTTGAGTTAAATCAGGTTGCTGCTTCAATTGCTGCTGCTTCATGTTGCGATATCAGCTCAGGCGCGTAAATTCTGCCCATGCGCTCACATATGTCGGTAAGACTACTGTTCAATATTTTCTCAATAGCGACGTTTTAACCTACAACAGATCATGAATCGTATAGGTTGTGCAGCAACAAGGCTGTGCAGGCTAAAAGCTGCTAAAAATGCCAGATTAGTTCTCAAATCACGGTGTTCGACCTGATAGGATGTAAATAAAGGTTACTGAACCCCAATCGACAAATGGCAGGAAATAATGCACGCTAGGAGAGTACAACCTGAAGAGGTGGCTGTGTTAGCAAATAACAATAATAACCAAAGCCTATCAGCACAAACTCTAACTGTATCGAATCCAGTAACTGCTCACTGGCGTGGTGTATACGCGCTGGCACCAACGCTTGTCATAACCCTTATCGGCTTGCGACTGCTATTGGGATTCGTGCAAACAAGCGTACCAGTCGGACTCATTGACCTCTGGGTGGTGGTCAGCCTCAGCATATTTTTCTGGCAGGCAGTGGGCACTTCGCGCTCGGCTGAAAGATTCTTAAAATACACTGGCAGCATACTGGGCGTTATGTGTGCCTACATCACTCTGTTTGTGGCAGCGGTAATGACCTTTACGCAACTTGCCGATGCGCTGGCTTCAAAGCAGGAGCCGGTCAGCTACTCAACTCTCTACTCCGAACAATTGAAGAGCCGTTCGCTACCGGTCGTTAGTCAAGACGGAGTCATGCGAGTAGATGGTAACCTGGACTGGGAGTTATTCGGTGCCTTCGAACAAACTCTTGCTGACAACCCGGATGTGAAGAGCGTGCGTCTCGGTAGTGCGGGCGGTTATGTGTTCGTTGCACGAGCTATGGCCCTGCAGATACTCGAACGCAGTCTCGATACTCATATTGCCACCCACTGTTATTCCGCGTGTACCGTGGCGTTTCTTGCGGGTGAGCGTCGTACGATGGCAAAGACTGCGAAGCTGGGGTTTCATAAGTACAAACTGGAATCAGGTAATCAACCGGAACTAATAAATGTTGCTGACGAGCTGGAGCGTGACCGACA
>CAYPDN010000025.1:11128-15068 GCA_964409445.1 uncultured Granulosicoccaceae bacterium | reverse complement strand
GGTGATGCACTTATCGATCGCGACCCGAATGATGATGCTCAACGTCAGTTTTTGCCTGGTCAGCATGGTATAGCGCGAGTTGCTGGCGGTACTTACGCAATTGTTCGATCGTTGCTCGAAAAACTCCCCGATGTTGTTCATTACCGGCAAACCGTGACGAGCTGTGACTTTGGCAATTCCGGAAGCCGTGTAGAGGTCTGTGTTAATGGTGCTGCAGAACCATTGCACTGTCATAAACTGATCCTTGCACTTCCACCAAGATTAGCAGTTCCATTGATACCGGCACGGGAAGCGTTATCGGGTGTTATTAATGTCATGCAGCAGACTCCGACCTGGATGGCGCAGCATGCCAAAGTTGTTATTCACTTTGACGATGCATTCTGGCGCTCGAACGGATTGTCCGGACGTGTGGCAAGTCAGGTCGGACCATTGGTAGAAATACATGATCACTGTGGACCGGATGGTAGTCCTGCAGCACTGTTTGGTTTCGTCGGACTGTCTGCGGCTCAGCGGGCACACATGGGCGTTGATGCGCTTAAAGCAGCAGTACGTGAGCAGCTGTCACGCTGCTTTGGTCACAACTCGCCAGCACCTTGTGAAATTGAAGTTAAAGACTGGGCACTGGAGGAATTAACTAGTACGTCAGCGGATTTGGCAGATGCGGGAAGTCATCCTGCGGTAGTGAGTGATCTTGTGCGTAAGCCGTGGTGTGATGATCGCTTATGGTTTGCGGGGTCGGAGACTTCAGCAATAAGTCCGGGTCTTATAGACGGTGCGTTTGCGCGAGCTGATCAGGTGGCTGATGACATAATCAGGCTAGCCTAACCTACCATTGTCGGTAGCCACCTGTATCGATGTGAAAGCGTAAGTGGGCGTACAGACCGAGGCCGAGATTGTACTCGCGCCCGAGATTGAGCCAGCGGTTTTGCAAAATGCCATGTAATTGCGCTCTTTCAATGTCAGCGACTGGTCGCAGATCGAGTGCCGAGAAAGTTAAGTGACGGCTTTTGCCAGCACCACCTGCCGCCAGGTTGTAATGTGGTGTGCGAAACCCGGACAGCACACGGACATCGCCAATGTAGGGGATCAGGTCGTACTTTAAAAACACCAGAGTGTTGATCATGCTGTCCCAGTGTTCTCTGTCTGGCAGGGCATATTTAGGCAACTGATGTTTCTGCCAGTCAGAACCTTGTTGTAATAATTGCCAAACAGGGACAATGTTGTGCACATCGTGAGAATGCAGAAAATAGACAAAGTCTTCGTACTCTGCATGCGCTTCTGTCTCGTTTAGAAAGCGTGCAAAATCTGTTGGATAATCACCTACATTTTCAGGGGCTTGCTCAAGAACCCCGCACGAGCAAAGCAGCCAGCTGAGTAGAATGACAGGAAGCCATATGCTGAGGCGCCTTGCGGCGAGGCGCTGGTTTGCATTGGCGACAACAAAGCGCTGCGTACCACAAGCAGGTGTGTTGGCAAGGTGGTTGATCATAAGACCTGAGGGAAATTTGTAATTTTATAGTGTTGTTTTATTGTCGAGTGTAATTACAAATGCTGAATCAAGTCTTACTATAAGATTAAATGTTTTTAATATTTGCCATGCTCTGCTGCACAAAGTGGGCTTTTTCCATCGGGGTTTGGGTTATTTGCATCTTTTATTCAGGGATAAGACGCATAATTCTGCCGCCGCTTTCTACCGCAACATAAATATAACCGTCAGCGCCTTGTTCCAGCGCGCGCACGCGTCCGACCCCGTCTAAAAGAACTTCTTTGTGAGTCATCTTGCCATCAGTTATTTCAAGACGCTGTATCTGCTGGAATTTCAATGAGCCGACCAGAATATTATTTTTCCAGCCAGAGTAATTGTTACCCTGAACGAATGCCATACCGCAGGGTGCTATGGAGGGTACCCAGTAAGTAACGGGCGACACCATGTCTGGTCGCGAGACTATATCGGTTATTTTCGTGCCGCTATAGTTAACGCCATAAGTGGCGATTGGCCAGCCATAATTCTGACCTTTCACTATAAGATTTAATTCATCACCACCTTTTGGACCGTGCTCGTGCGCCCAAATTTTACCGGTCTCCGGATGTTGTTCCATACCCTGAGGATTGCGATGGCCCCAGGACCAGATTTCAGGCTTTGCATCTACGGTGCTTAAATAAGGGTTGTCGGTGGGAATACTACCGTCATCGTGCAAGCGAATTATTTTGCCGCGATAATTGTTCAGTGACTGTGTCTCATCACGGCCACCGCGATCACCTATGGTCATATATACATGGTTGTCGGAATCAAATGTGATTCGGCTGCCATAGTGCTGACCGGCTGAATAATTTGGCAACGCTTTAAAAAGCAGTTGTTGTTCAATCAGCTGGTGGTTTTTAAGTTTTGCTCGCATCAAAGCGGTATTGGCACCGCGCCCTGACTCGCCACTGGCTTTTGGCGATGAGTAAGACAGATAGATCCAGCCATTGTTTTTGTAGTCAGGATGGAGAGCTACATCCAGTAGTCCACCCTGGCCGCTGCTCCGCACATCGGGTGTGCCTTGTATAGGGTTCGGGTGAAGCTTGCCGTTTGTGTCGAGCAGGCGCAGTGTACCGGTACGTTCTGTGATTAGCATGCCACCGTCTGGCAAGGCGGCCATGCCCCAGGGAATACTCAAACCCTGTGCGATGGTCTCGACTGTGAAATTTAACTTTTCAGATTCAACCTTTACACCGTCTGAAGCGCCGTATGCGGTTGGACTTGTCGCAATACCCGGCAGTACGATGGCAAGTGTCAGTGTTGCAGTGAGCGCAGATAATATTTTTGAGCGTATCATTTGAATTTTTCCTCGATAGTCCTTAGTTTAACTATCCGTGGGGTCGCATCGCAATGATTGATTCGCGAGAACAATTTATTTTGTCTGATCTCTCGTTCTGGAATTGTCGTAATCAAACAGTGGCTGAAGTGAATGTTATTGCGTAAAACAGACAGGGGACAGTGATGTTATCGAAGTCTGAGATTTTCAATTTAAACCGGGAATGCTATTGCTTTCCGCTTGATCGAGATTCAATTGATCAGAGCATCAGACAATCTATGCCCGATGTAGCTGCACTGGATGGATCAAGAGAAAATCTCTTTGCTGGTACCGGTATATTGGTTGACAGCGCAGATGCGGATGCGATGCTTGGGGTGATTGACGCGATAGAAACGCTCGCGAACTCTAAACGGTATCGGACAAGTAAAGAGCAGACAACACCCGATCTAACTCCATGGCAAGACGTGACCGGCGATGGCATGATCATGGGCTATGATTTCCACATTGGCGCAAATGGACCGGAATTAATTGAAGTCAATACGAATGCCGGTGGTGCATTCATAGCGAACGAATTGCTAACTGCTGCTAATCAAATCTACCCGGCCTGTTGCGGCTTCTCTCCGCTTGCACTGAATCGTCATTTGTTACCTGCCTTGTTGGTGCGTGAGTGGCAGAGTATTGGTAAACACGGTATGCCCGAAGCTGCGGCGATTGTTGATAACAGTCCGGCAGATCAGTACCTGTACCCTGATATGCAAATAGCAAAAAGCTACTTTGAATCAATCGGCATCAAAACCGTTATCGTTGATATGGCGGAGTTAGCATTTAATAACGGTATCCTGCAAAGTCATGGTACCCCCATAGATATTGTCTACAACCGCAGTACTGATTTTTCTCTGACCCAGGATAGTAGTAGTGCACTTCGTGATGCTGCACTTGCACGCGCCGCAGTGGTGGCACCCAATCCGCTGCATCATGCACTTTATGCAGATAAGGCCAACTTTATCGAATATACCGATGCGTTGACTCTTAGTCAGTATGGTTTATCTGAAACTCAACAGGACTATCTCAAAAATCATGTGCCTGCTACCAGATTAGTAACAGCAGACAATGCTGCTGAATTGCATGAACAGCGCAAGCAG
>CAYPDN010000025.1:0-11028 GCA_964409445.1 uncultured Granulosicoccaceae bacterium | reverse complement strand
ATTTATCAGGGGCAGACAACGAATTTCAGAACAGCAGGTGGTGGATTTGCACCAGTGTATTTATGGTCAGACGACAATGCAGATTCATCATTCAGGGACTGCCAGGTGAATTCAGTATGTTAAGTCTGCTGAGTACTTCTTTCTATCAGCTTGCATGCAAACAACCATTAGGTGAGAAATAGCATGAGTAAACCAATTAGCCGCTTCCCGGTACCAGATATCAACAATTTGCCAGATGATATGAAGGAACGCATTCTCGCGGTGCAGGAGAAGGCAGGCTTTGTCCCCAATGTGTTTTTGGCACTGGCGCATCGGCCAGAAGAATTTCGTGCTTTTTTTGCCTACCATGATGCATTGATGGAAAAAGACGGCGGGCTCAGTTTGGCAGAGCGTGAAATGATTGTGGTCACAACTTCCGGTGCAAACAGCTGTCTGTATTGTGTGATAGCGCATGGAGCGGTTCTACGTATAAGAGCTAAAAACCCGTTGATTGCAGATCAGGTTGCCATTAATTATCGCAAGGCGGATATCAGTCCTCGGGAAAGAGCTATGCTTGACTTTGCAATGAAAGTTTGTGAAAGCGGAGCGGAAGTTGATGAATCAGACTATGAAGCACTTTACCTGCATGGTTTTTCTGATGAAGACATTTGGGATATAGGTGCGATTACCGGCTTTTTTGGCTTGTCCAACCGGATGGTCAATGTGATTGGTATGCGACCCAATGACGAGTTCTATACGATGGCCCGCTGACAATTGTCCTCTCAGTGCAACAGGTCGCTTGGTACAACAGGCCTGTGAATCAGACCTTAAAATGTAAAATAGACGTAGTGCAATCCACTATTATTGTCTATGATGCAACCAGTTATATGAACATTCCTGTTCACCGAGCACGAGAGGAAAAAGGCAAATGAATATCCTGATACTGGGTGCTTCTTACGGATCTCTGCTGTCCACCAAGCTATTGATGGCGGGTCATAATGTTTCGTTGGTGTGTCTACCCAATGAAGCTGAATTAATCAATGATTCCGGCACTGAGGTTCGGCTCAAACTGCGTAATGAAAGTGAGCATCGATCCATTCGCTCGACTGAGCTCGCAGGTAATCTGGATGCTTTAACACCAGATCAGACAGATGTTTCGCGCTACGATATTGTCGGGCTCGCCATGCAGGAACCTCAATATGCCGCACCCGAAGTAAAAAATCTGCTTGCGCAAATTGCCGAGGCTGGTCTGCCATGTCTTTCGATCATGAATATGCCGCCACTGGCGTATCTGAAACGCATTCCATCACTGGCTCCGTTAAATCTTGAAGGCTGCTATCGTGATGCATCAGTGTGGCAACACTTTGATCCTGCGAATATCACTTTGTGTAGTCCTGATCCTCAGGCATTCAGGCCGCCGGAAGAAGAACTCAACGTTTTGCACGTGGGACTGCCAACCAACTTTAAAGCGGCGCGATTTGAAAAAGAAGATCATCAGGCAATACTCAATACTCTCAGTCAGGATATTGCGGCGATCAGGCTCGATGATCAGGATGTACCGGTTAAACTTCGTGTGTTTGATAGTTTGTTTGTACCGATGGCCAAGTGGTCTATGTTGTTAACTGGAAACTACCGGGCCGTTACCAGGGATGGCGTACAGTCAATTCGTGATGCTGTACATGGTGACAAGAACGTCTCATCGGAGATTTATTCTTATGTTGATACACTGGTGCAGAAAATCGGTGGCGATGTTAGTGATGCAGTGCCGTTTGAAAAATATGCAAATGCTGCTGATAGTTTGTTGAAGCCCTCATCAGCTGCGCGTGCAATAGACGCGGGCGCAGTAAATATAGAGCGCGTCGACAGATTGGTGCAGACAATAGGTCGCGAGTTTGGTTTGCAGCACCCTGTTGTTGATCAGATTGTTGAAACGGTAGACGCCCGGCTGCGTGCAAATAGTGAAAAAATGGCTTCCACGCCAGCTTAAAGCCCGGCTGCAATCGCGGACGGTAGCTGACCCAATAAATAACGAAGCAACTCGGAATGAATTAACGGTTGCTTGAAATACATACACCGCCAACAATCCTTGTTGGCGCATAGGCAGGTTACTACCGGCCTCGAAATCCCTGACGCCTAAAGCCTGAAGCGAGTGGCGTTGGGTTCTTAAGCCTCTTCGAGTTTTACCAGCAAGTCTTTTGCGTCGATCTGATCACCGGCTTTGACCAGTAGTTCACTAACAACACCAGATGCTTCTGCATATATTGCCGTTTCCATTTTCATTGCCTCGATCGACAACAGTACATCACCGGCATTAACTTCCTGACCGGCAGATATGTTGACCGTTGAGATTACACCAGGCATTGGTGCGCCAACCTGCAATTTATCTTCAAGATCAGCTTTTGGTCTTGCCGCGTTCGCACCCGATGCTCCGTGGATTCTGTCTGGTACCTGAATGGAGCGCGGCTGGCCATTGAGCTCGAAGAAAACTCTGACCAGTCCTTTCTCGTTGGTCTCACCAATAGCGACACATCGAACGACCAGTGTTTTACCTTTTTCAATATCGATGAACAGTTCATCACCGACTTTCAATCCGTAAAAATAAACTGATGTCGGTAGTACACTGGTTGGGCCGTATTCTTCCTGTGCTGCCATAAAGTCGGTGAAAACTTTCGGATACATATTGTAGGAAGCAAGTTCCTGTTGGCTGATTTCTTTTTGTAGTGTTTCTTCCAGTTCCTTTTTGGTAGCCTCAAGATTCACTGCTGGTATTGATGCACCAGCGCGCTCGGTCAGTGGCGGTTCGCCTTTAAGAACTTTATCCTGCAGTGCTTTCGGCCAGCCTTCAGGTATCTGACTGAGTTCACCTTTCATCAATGCAACCACAGAATCCGGAAAAGCAATTTCCTTGTCCGGGTGATTGACGTCTTCAACGGTTAAATCCTGACTGACCATCATCAGTGCCAGATCGCCAACGACTTTGGAAGAGGGTGTCACTTTGACAATGTCGCCAAGCATCTCATTGACGTCGGCATAGGTTTGCGCAACCTCGTGCCATCTCGGTGCCAGACCGAGAGATCGAGCTTGTTCTTTCAGGTTGGTGAATTGCCCGCCGGGCATTTCATGCTGGTAGACTTCGGATGCCGGACTCTTTAAGTCACTTTCAAACGCCGCGTACTGAGCACGCACTGACTCCCAGTAAAAAGAGATTCTTTGTATCGCATTGTTATCGAGCTTTGGATCTCTTTCATCACCGGCAAGGGCCGCAGCAATAGATCCAAGGCACGGTTGTGAAGTGCCACCTGAAAAAGCATCCATGGCTGCGTCTACCGCATCTACACCGGCGTGGATTGCAGCGAGTACGGTGGCAGCCGAAATACCGGATGTATCGTGGGTATGAAAATGAACTGGTAGCCCCACTTCTTCACGCAGCGTTTTAAATAACACACTTGCAGCGGCCGGCTTCATTAATCCGCCCATGTCTTTAATGCACAAAATGTGAGCGCCGGCTTTTTCGAGCTCTTTTGCCATGTCGACGTAGTATTTCAGTTTGTACTTTGGCTTTGCTTCATCGAGCATGTCGCCGGTGTAGCAGACTGCGGCTTCGCAGAGTTTGTTTTCTTCGAGCACGGTGTCCATTGAGACACGCATGTTGTCAATCCAGTTAAAGCAGTCGAAAACGCGGAACAGATCGACGCCACCGGCGGCGGCTTCTTTGACAAAATGCTTAACGACATTATCAGCGTAGTTGGTATAACCGACACCGTTAGCGCCACGAATAAGCGCCTGCAATAATAAGTTTGGCGCGCGCTCTCTGATGAGTGCCAGCCGTTCCCATGGGTCTTCGGTTAGAAACCGCATGCTGACGTCAAAAGTAGCACCACCCCAACATTCAAGTGACAGTAGCTGTGGCAGCGCTTTGCCATAGGCGGCTGCTACGTTGACGATATCGTGAGTACGCATACGAGTAGCGAGCAGCGATTGCGGTGCGTCGCGCATGGTGGTATCAGTGATAAGCACCTGCTTTTGTTCGCGCATCCATTTTGCGAAGGCCACCGGTCCGTCTTTGTCCAGTCGTTGCTTTGTGCCGTCGGCTGGTGCCTGATCAAACCATGGTGCGTCCATTGGTCTTTCGTTTGCGCGAGGTTTGACTCGATCACGAGCATCCGGATGTCCATTGACGCTGACATCTGCAATGTAGTGCAGCAGTTTGGTTGCGCGATCCTGACGCTTTACCTGTTCGAACAATTCAGGCGATGTGTCAATAAACTTGGTGGTATAGCTGTTATCAAGAAAGTTCGGGTGGCTGATGATGTTTTCAAGAAACGTCAGGTTGGTGGCGACGCCACGAATTCGAAACTCGCGCAATGCACGGTCCATGCGCTTGATGGTTTCTTCAGCAGTGGGAGACCACGCGGTTACCTTTTCAAGCAATGGATCATAGAAGCGATTAATGACCGCACCAGAGTAGGCGGTGCCACCGTCCAGTCTGATTCCGAATCCCTGTGCACCACGGTAGGCAGTAATACGGCCATAGTCCGGTATAAAATTTTGTTCAGGATCTTCAGTGGTGATACGACACTGCATCGCGTGGCCGTTGAGTTTTATTTCTTCCTGCGGTGGTACTCCTGATTCGGGTGTGCCTATCTTCTCGCCGCTTAACAGATGGATCTGTGCTTTGATGATATCAATGCCGGTGACTTCTTCCGTCACCGTGTGCTCTACCTGAACGCGCGGATTGACTTCAATGAAGTAGAACTCTTCTGTGTCTATGTCCATCAGGAACTCGACTGTTCCTGCTCCTTTGTAGTCGGTGGAGCGGCCGATCTTCAATGCGTGTTCTGAGATTTCTTTTCGCTTTGCTTCACTTAAGTAGGGAGCTGGTGCGCGTTCGACGACTTTCTGGTTGCGACGTTGTACGGAGCAATCGCGTTCGAACAAATGGACTACATTGCCGTGGGTGTCACCGAGTATTTGTGCTTCCACATGGCGTGCGCGTTCGACCAGTTTTTCAAGATAAATTTCATCTTTACCGAATGCCGCACGTGCTTCTCGCTTCGCTTCTTCGACTTCGGTGTCGAGGTCTGCTTCTGAGCGTATTACTCGCATGCCTCGTCCACCGCCACCCCATGAGGCTTTGAGCATGATCGGGTAGCCGACCTCGGCTGCCATTTTTTTAATGGTTGGCATATCGTCTGGCAGTGGCTCTGTCGCGGGTACAACCGGCACACCGGCTTTGATGGCGAGATTGCGTGCGGCAACTTTGTTGCCGAGGGATCGCATGGTTTGTGCGCTCGGGCCGATAAACAGAATGCCAGCGGCATCACAGGCATCGACGAATTCCGGGCTTTCCGAGAGCAGTCCATAGCCCGGGTGAATGGCGTCTGCGCCGGATAGTTTGGCGACTCTGAGCACTTCTTCTATTGAGAGGTACGATTCGATCGGACCCATGTCCTCTGCCAGGTGTGGGCCTTTGCCAACCTGGTAGGCTTCGTCTGCTTTGAATCGATGCAGTGCGAGTTTGTCTTCTTCTGCCCAGATGGCGACGGTTTTAATGTCGAGCTCATTGGCTGCACGAAATACCCGGATTGCAATTTCCGAACGATTGGCGACGAGGATCTTTTTTATCGACAAAATGGAGGTACCCGGATTGAGAAACCGCCAATTATAACGTGTTTTAGAGACGAACAGTATCGGCTCTAGTGGGGCGTGTGGAAAATTCGGTAACAAACTTTTCACAGCCAGAGTCGTCAGGGCAAGGCGGAAAAACGCAGGCATATAGGTATACGTCGAGTTTTTCCAACGCTGCCATGGCGGCTCTGGCGAAGAAAAGTGTTGTCGAACTTTCCGCACGCCCCACTAACGTACCAGCCCGTATTCAATGGCGTAGCGGGTCAGGCCAGATGTTCTGTTAATGCCAAGTTTATTTTTGATATTCCGCCGGTGCGTTTCAATGGTGCGCACACTAATTCCTAATTCTTCTGCCATTTCTTTACTACTGTATCCGTTCGCCAGCAAGCTGATGATTGTCTGTTCGCGATTAGTGAGCGTGGTAGATTCCTGATTGTGTTGCTGCAATAAAATATCTGCAATTTCGCGACTATAGTGCGTGCCACCATTGTGCACTGTCTGGATGGCGGTAATCATTTCATCTTCAGAAGTACTTTTTAAGAGATATCCTTTTGCTCCGGCCCGCGCGACATCGAGAATATATTCGCGGTCGTTATGAATACTTAGAATAAGTAGTTTCAGGTTGCTATGGCGTTCGAGGAGAATTTCCGTTGCTTCAATGCCATTTATATCTGGCATATTGATATCCATCAGGACGATGTCTGGCTGCAGTTTACCGGCCTCCTCAATGCCGGCTCGTCCGTCTCTGGCCTCGCCGACCACTTCAACAATGCCGCTGCGCTGCAATCGTGCTTTTAGTCCGTCGAGTACCAGTGAGTGATCATCGACAAGCAGTACTCTGATTTTTTCAGTCATGCATTCTCCCAATCACCGTGTGAACGCCGGAGCATAGATTTAGGTATGCCCGCAAAAACCTGTGTTCCCAGGCCTGTGGTATCGCTTACGATTTTGCAGACACCGTTGAGGTAGTGCAGCCTCTCACTAATGTTGCGCAATCCGATGCCACGGTATCTGGCCCGTTGTCTGAACTGTGCTTCGTTGGCATCGAAACCTATGCCGTTATCATTTATGGTGACGCCAAACCATTTGCCGTGGATGCCGAATTTAATCGAGGCCTCGCTGGCGTGCGAATGTCTTTCAATATTGGTTAATGCCTCTTGTACAACTCTGTACAGCGCGGTACGTGCTTCCTGTGGCAGCAGGTGGCGCACCTGAACATTATTAAAGCTGACATCAATAGATGTGCGCTGTCTAAAGCCGTCAACCAAAGCCTCAACAGCCGCCATTAAGCCAATGTCATCCAACACGCTTGGGTGAAGATCGCGTGAGATTTGCCTTACTTCATTCAGTGTTTGATCAAGATTGGCAATACCTTTTTCAATCCGCTGAGCCGTCAATTGCGGGTCGGTTGTGTGTGTCGCTTCGATATCTTCCAGCAGATATTTAAGGCCGACCAGAGATTGGCTGATGCTGTCGTGTAGTTCCCTCGAGACACGTCTGCGTTCTTCATCCTGGGTGAGTACAATACGGCGAGTCAGCTCACGCAGTTTGCTGTCGGCGAGTCTTTTTTCATTCAGCTGTAACAATAAACCACTGGCGAATACGATCATGACTGCAGCAGCTGCGATCAGCGCACTGGCCACAAAGGTCTTTTGGACGGCAGGTGCAATGGCGTTTTGTACATCATTGACCTGGGCGTCTATGTCGTCAAAGTAGGCTCCTGTTCCGATCATCCATTGCGAGTTGCCGAGCAGTTCCGAGTAGCCGATTTTCTTAGCGATGTATCCGGTGGAAGGTTTTTCCCACAGATATTCGGTATAGCCACCACCTTCGTTGGCACGCTCCAGTAGTCCTTTGATGACCTCTTTGCCCTGCTGATCGGTCAGATTGAGCCAGTTTTTACCAACCCTATAGGGTTGGCGAGGATGCACGACATTGGTACCGTCAGTGTCATACACATAAAAGTACCCGTCTTCTGAGAATTCTATTTTGCTTAACAGCTTTACCAGAACTGCTGCGTCTTCCGGATGCAGATCCCTGGGTTTTGGTGGTGCAAGATTACCGTCTTTGTTGGTATCGTCGTTTCTATTCAGGTGGCTGACGGTTGACTGGACGATTTCTACGTAGTCACGCAGTTGTTCTTTGCGGTGTTCAGTAAATGCCAGCTTAAATTCCTGTGCCTGGCTTGCAGATAATTTTTGTGCGCTGCGTGTAACCCAGAAGGTAATTGAAGCCATACCGAGCAGCATCGGTATCACAGTCAGTAAAATAAGCTTTGTTCTGAAACTCACTGGCTACCCTGAAGTTGATATCGACGAGGATTTGCTACGCAGCTGTAAAATTATTAGAGCACTTTACATCGCGATGATTGGAATGTCTTCGACATAGTCGCAAAAAAAAGCTATATTTCTACGTAATAACCCGTAGTTAATTGCCGACTAAACAGTATTTACGCAGACATTTGTCGTCTCTAACCTTAGCTCTCGTTACGACTCACTAGTAGTCGAATTCGCTCCATACCGGAGCGTGATCGGATGGTTTTTCCATCGATCGGATATCGTAATCCATACCACTGTCGATCAGACAGTCTGTTAAGGGCTTGGTGGTTAGCAGATGGTCGATTCTTAACCCGCTCTTAGGTTCGCGATCAAAACCGCGGGTGCGGTAGTCGAACCAGCTTAAGCTATCTTTTGAGTCCGGGTATTTGATTCGATAGGTGTCGTCGAGCCCAAACGCACTTAGTGTCTTGAACCATTCTCTCTCTTCCGGCAGAAAACTCACATGTCCGGTACGCAGCCATGCCTTGACACTTTTTTCACTGATACCAATGTCTTCATCGACTGGTGCGATATTGAAGTCTCCGATAACAGCGATTGGCTCATCGTTCTTGTATTTATCATTTAAAAAGCTCGTCAGATTTTTATAGAAGTTCTCTTTGTCAGGGAATTTGGTTGGATGATCGCGCTTTTCGCCATTGGGAAAGTAGCCATTCATAACGGTTACCGGCTTGCCGCTTTCTGAGGTTGTGGTGGCGGTAATTAGTCTGCGCTGTGAATCATCTGTATCACCCGGTAACCCTTTAATTACATTGGTTAAGGGTCGTTGCGACATGATAGCGACGCCGTAGTGGGTTTTTTGCCCGTGGTATTCAACGCTGTAGCCAAAGTCCTGAACGATTTCAATCGGAAATTCTTCGTCTGTGACTTTGGTTTCCTGCAGTCCAATGATATCCGGCTGATGCTTCTCAATCAGGGCTTCGATCTGGTGGAAGCGCAAGCGCAGGCTATTGACGTTGAATGAAACAATTTTCATGTTGGTCCGCACAAGTTAGGCGTGTGTGATTTTTCAGTATCAGGCGACACCGAATACTCTGACCGCATCGAGTACACAACGCAACTGCGTTAGTGCACGCGTGGTGCCTTCGAGGGTATCTTTCAAACCCTGTAGTTCATCTTCGCGGACAGAGTCATTGCGTTTTGCAAGCCGGGTGAGACGGTCGAGCTCGGCACCAAGTTGCGTATTTGCTTGCTCGATTGCGTTGCTCTTTAAAAGATCGAGTTGTTCATCGGCAAGGGTTTCTGCGCTACTCAGCATGGTTTGCAGTTCTTGCCGCTTAGCATCAACCAATTGCTTGGCCAGAGGTTTTTTAATTGGGTGGAATGCGGTATTCAGCATTTCGTGATCCCACTCTTCGGTGAGGTTTTTGCCATCGCTTGAAAGCACCACCCGCAATAAGTCCCCGCTTAGATATTGCTCTACATTGAGTGCTTTGGGGGCGGGGCAGTCGAATACATAGTGTGCCTCCAGTAAAACGGAGCCACGCTTGAGCGTTTCATGTTGCATAGCGCCAACTGATACCTGACCAAATCCGCCGGAGATGATTTGTTCCATGGCGGTTTGAACAAGCGGGTGTTCCCAGGTGAGAAACTGTACGTCTTCTCTTGCCAGTGCAATAGGGCGGCGAAAGGTAATTGTTGCACCGTCTTCATTGAGCCCCGGGAACTCGGTTACCGCCATGTGTTCACCGGGTTTAATAATGAAAGAGTGGGTTGACTGATCTTCAATATCGACACCGAGATTATCGAGCGCCTGATCCATATATCTTTGCAGGATATTTTCAGTATCGAACAGGTCAATCTCGGTAATCAGCTCTTCAGAGATGCTTTTGTTATGTGAGCTTAGTTCCAGTAATCGGTCGCGACCCTGTTCTATTTTCTCGCGGTGTTTTTGTGCAAGCACGCTCGCATCATCTACCAGCGCATTGATGTCTTCTTCACCGGCGATCGCATTGTTGAATCGGTCTAAGAGTTCCGCTTTAACTAATTCGCCAACCTGACAGGTTTGTTCGAATGCGTTTAGTCCTTCATGGTACCAGCGTTGCAGGAACGCGTCTTTTGATGCTTTGACATAAGGCACAAGGATTTTTATTTCCTGACTCTGGCCAATGCGATCCAGACGGCCAATGCGCTGTTCCAGCAGGTCGGCGTTTTCTGGCAGATCAACCAGTATCATTTGATGCAGGAACTGAAAGTTGCGGCCTTCACTGCCTATCTCTGAGCATATTAGTATCGGGCTGCCGGATTCATCGTCGGCAAAATACTCAGCTGCCCGATCGCGCTCTACAATAGACATCTCTTCATGGAACACTGCGGCGTATATACCGAATTTAGTTCGCAGCGCTTCATTCAGAGTTTCAACCCGTTCGACCGACTTGCATATTAGCAACAGTTTTTCCGGTGCGATCTCGGTGATTTTGTCAGATACCCAGTCAATTAAACCGTCACTGTCGCCAATTACTGTAGGCTCGAATATTCGATCAGGGAAGCCTGACACTGCACGGCGTGTGTTGCGGAACATGACGCGCCCCGTGCCGTGATAGTCGATAAGTGCATTGACCGTTTGCAATGGGTCGCTCTTTTGTTCATCAGACAAATCAAGTGAGTCGATCATTTTTTGTTGATCTGGCTCAAGCGCCCTGCCTTTTTCAATCGCGGTTGCGATATCTGCAAGTGCACGATAGTTGGCTTCTTCTTCCTTGAATTTGTCAAAGTCTGTGAAGCGGTGTGGGTCGAGCAGCTGCAAACGTGCAAAGTGTCCCTGGTGACCCATTTGTTCCGGTGTTGCTGTTAACAGCAATAGAGAAGGTATGACTGATGCAAGCTCTGCAATGCAATCGTAGCCCGGGGTTTGTGCTGCCTGATCCGGTGTTTCAAGATGATGCGCTTCATCGACAATTAAGGTGTCCCACCCGGCGTCCAGTGCGTGAGCTTCGATCTTTGGGTCTGACAGCAGCACCGGTAGCGTGGTGAGCACTAGTTGGCGGTCAAGAAACGGGTTGCCGTCTGTCGCCGACATCAGTGAATCTTCATACATCAGTTCATCGACAATGCTGAACTTAAGATTGAAGCGACGCTTCATCTC
>CAYPDN010000024.1:0-21826 GCA_964409445.1 uncultured Granulosicoccaceae bacterium | reverse complement strand
GTCCATCTCCGGATTGCATTTAGCCTGAAGTTGCGGTCCGGATTGGTTAAATGCTAGCGTCGGAATCTGAGAAGATTGCCGGACAATATTAGCGGGGTATTGAACACGACTTGCTATGGCTACTGATTTTCACTGAAATAACTTTCAACATCAGATTCATCTGTATCTTCGTCGCTCTTATCACCAAGCCCACCGACAAGACGCACTGGATTAATGCTGCTCCATAACGATGTGGAGGCCATCACAGTTGCAAATCGAGCGCCACTGCGCAGTGCCCAGGCAAGTACACCTGCTGTGGTACTGGTAGATACACCGATTGCCGCATCGCTCGCTAATTCATAACGCCTTCTCTCAAAGGTATCGGTATCTGTCAGATCCTGCCCCAGCTGATCGAGCGCTTGTGCAAATGATGCATTGGACACGACTTCATTAAGTGCCTGTTCTACGTCTGTTCAAAGGCTAAAGCAGGTTAAAAATTAATGGTCAGGACAGCGGGAAAGTGTATTACAAAACACAGATTCAGTGATTAGCCAGCGAATACAGTAACGGGTGTGTCACGGCGAGGTTAGTAACAGGGTGGGTCGTGAACTGATTTTCAGAACCCATTTTTTTATGCAGTTATCTACGGTAGTTAGTTAAGGCTTTATGCTGGACATGCGATTGGCTAGATGAATTAGTGATCTAAGCTCCAAATCGCTAGAAAATCCCGGGCCTAGTTTCTCGACGTGTTTTCCGTATCCCTGCCAATCCTCCAGCGCAACTCTACTAGCCATATTCATTATCAGTACGTGGCTATTTGTTTTTAGATTGGTGATTTCTTCTATTTCCAGAAACTTGTCACTTAATTCTTTTACAGTATCTAATTTCTTGTCGAGCCATCCTTTGTGCAGGTCGATCCAAATTTTTCCAGCATGTGTGAATTTGAGTTTACACCTTTCAGCGTCGTTAAAAACTGTAGTTAAGTTTTCTCGGGTAGAGTAGGGGTAAGCCCATATAGATAGGTTAATAAAATTGTCTGTCGCGACCTTGCTTTCGGATTTCGAATCTATTGAATCGCAGTTGTTGATAATTTCTGACAGTCTATTTGCTGATTCATCCACTTTGTTAGCGGAGAATAGACTTGGCTCTAATCCGTTTTTTAGTGACTGATATCGACCGTGAAATTGCTTGACAGCATTGGCATAAATAGTTTCATTTATATAAGAATCGGCAGTTGTATTTCCGACAGGATACGCCTCGAAGTTGCTCAATAGATCGAGACTACGAGACTGGTGTAGTTGATAGACGCTATTGGCGTTGCTGCCTTTGTATCGTGTTTTAGCTGCCCCCACGTCCAGGATCGGGAAGAAATCCGAGTTGGCATTTTTCGTATATGGTCCGAAGAATATATCAAGTTTCGCTTTATTACCAAGTTGCCGAAAAGCGATGTCATCTCCACTTAAAACGTTTACATGCTCCAGTTGTTCCGCTAGTTTTTTGTGTTTAAATGGTGATTGGAAGTTTTTTTCAAGTGGTGATTGGCCCGCTACAAATGCCAGATCTCCTTGTGATATTTTGTATAGGTGTATATGTTCGAACTGCTCCGACAGGGCGGCGTACACTGTACCTACAAGTTCCGGTGAGATTTCGTAAAGATGAATCCATTGTACAAGTACTGCTTCAGAATTCATGTATCTTTTTATACTACTGTAGAACTCAGTCGTAAATAACCCGGCAACCCCACTTACCCAGGGGTTAGGTGGTTCTGATACGATAACATCATAGGTTCTGCCGGCTGTCGCAAAAAATGTTTTTGCGTCTTCAATATGTACATAACTACGTTCATCCGTAAAAAGGTTGTCAACATTCGGTCTGAACCAGCTTGCTGCCTCCAGAACTGCTTGCTCGATTTCAATCGTATCCAATCGATCAATGTCAGGGTTGTTGAGTAAGGTATGAGTGGTTATTCCGGAACCCAGTCCGATGTTTGCGATATTTTTTGCATCTGGTTTATACACGTAAGGTAGCGTGCCCAATAAGACCATTGTGCTTTCATCGCTCGTTCGGTCAGGAGTTACTTTTTGTGGTTCCGTTTTTTCTTTATCCAAGTTCTGGAGACCGGCATGTTTTGCTGCGGCCAGTTTAGGATTTTTCAGACCAGAATTATTTGATTCAGCACTTAGTTGATTAGCCGATACCGCATCTATTGTGACTCCTGCGTCTGGCTTGCCGTTGTTTAGTAGTACTCTGATATTGCCATCTTGTTGAACTGCTACAGTCGATGTTTTTCCGTCTTTGTGAAAGATAACATCTGAAGTATCATGTCTGATCCCATAACGAAAAACACCGGAAGCCATTTTTTCCACATCCAGCGTGTAAAATGGCAGCATTAAGGTTACGCCAACCAGTGAGGCGGTAATGAGTCTACCGGACCAGTGCCTGAAAAGAATATCCTTATGTTTACTAAGCAGATATGCTCCCAGGAGAATATCTATAGCCGCACCGCAGACTATTACCGATTTAAGCCCAGCCATAGGCATTACTATCTGTACTGCTAAGGCGATTCCAACAATGCTGCCTAGAGTATTGAATGCGTATACCTTTCCTATTGTTTTATCATGTGCGCCGTTTCTCAAAAGTATGTTTGTAACTAGCGGAAGGGTTGTTCCGGCGCATATTGTTACTGGCAGCATGACTAATAAGGAGATGATTAAGCTAAACGCGGAAAACAATATATAACCTGAGTCGGAATTTTCGAGTGCGTCGAGAGCAAATCCCATGACACTGAAAGTTTGGTTGTACATCGGGATAGTCATTGCGGCAAGCAGGCCCATGCAAATTTGTATGCAGCCTAAGGTGTAAAGTGGGTGCTTTATTGTGTCAATGTAACGACGGATAATCAGGCTGCCCAACGCCAGACCGAGAATAAAGGCACTAAGCATAATTTCGAATGAGTGTGTTGACCCACCGAGCACCATGCTCAGCATTCTAATCCATGCGATCTCGTACATAAACGATGCAAGGCCAGTGAATGCCGCAACCATCAGGAGAACAGGGAGTAGTTTGATATTGGTATTTGAGGGAGTGTGTTCTTTTGTAACTGCGGGGTAATGATCTGCTTTGCTAAAGTAGTAAATCGCTATTGCGATGACAATATTTATCAGACCGGCAGTGAGTACACTACCAGGTAACCCGAGTTTTGGAATAAAAAAGAATGCGTTCGTAAGTATTCCAACGGCTGCGCCAAAGCTGTTTACAAAATACAACGTGGCTAATGTTCGGCCGGAATTATTTGGGAAGCGACGTAGCAAGCCTGCGGCAAGTAACGGAAATGTTGCGCCAAGTAGAATCGACTGTGGCAGTATCAACAAGGCACCTAACGTCCATTTAGCACTGTGTACAAGTGTTGGGGATCCTAAAGACGGAAATATGCTTTCAAAAGCAAGTGTTTCTACACTGATGAATAAGTAATGAAATCCAATGCCGAGTAAGCCAATAATCCCTTCACATATCCCATACCATAGAATTAAATTTTTCCATTTTGAGCTAAACCTGGATGCGAGCGAAGCACCAATGGCCATTCCGCCCATAAAGATACCCAGTACCAGCACTTGTGCGTAGGAGGAATGCCCTAAAAATAGTTTTAGGTAATGGCTCCAAATCGACTCGTAAATAAGGCCGGAAAAGCCCGATAGAGCAAATATACATGTGAACATCAAAAGTGAGCCACTTTTGATCGTGGAATTATTATTCATCCTTGCTTCTCAAGTTGTAAACTTATTGAGCGGCTGTTTAAAAGCTGGATTGCATATTACGAATGAATGATTCACGGAGTAATATTGAACTCAGATGGCTTTTGTACATACCTTCAGAGATGAGTGCAGGTAATGGTCCTGATGGATGTGATTGGTATCTCATATACACATGTTTTATGTGGTTTCATCGAAAACATGCGATTCCGGGAGTACGTGGTAATTGTGAATTAGTCGTTAATTAAGGAAAGTGCCCGATACAATCATTTCCTTAGTGCGACGAGTAATATTGTCGATCTGAGTCGTTGAATATTAGATTTCGAGGAGCACCAGTGCGGCCAGGTTGATTAGTGTGTAGCACGGTATGCTAGGCTAGCGTGGCCCCATACCTCCTTATTATTTTTACTTGTATGCTGCCCAGTTTTACACAGTGTTGTGCCAATTTCGACGCCGAAAAGTGACCATGTTTGGTAATATTCACTCCTACTCCGTGCACTCAGAGTGATGAGAAATCATTAAAAGATCAATCACATAAAAATTCCCAGATTCAAATATAACTCCTTCATCTGGAAGATTGTACAGATACATATCCTGTACATTGGTTTTGTCAAAAATTTCGGTGATTGCATTAGAAAAAGGTGCGAAATATTCAGGATGACTTCCTGCACTAGTGAAGTGAAATTTATCAACGACCAGGAAATCAACTTTCCAACGACACCTTAGTAAACTCAATGCGGTAGAGTCGGTTGCCAGATAGGCATTGATTAAGTCATATGTTCTTTGACGCATCTCCAGAATGTGATTCTCGTATGCTGTGGTGTGTGCCTTTCCGGTAATAAATAATGTTCGTTTCCCTACATAAGGAATCAGGCCAGTCTGTAGTTCATACGGCCAGACAGCCAGGACAGCTGTTTCAGGTAACTCACCCACAAATTCCATTAGTTCATTTCCGGCCTTGCTCAATTGCAGTCGAAATCCGGTGCGCTCTGCATCTCTACTGTGGAAAGCGACGAAGAATATTCCGATTGAGATAAAAATAAACAGGGTTTGACTGAGAGGATTTTTCAGACGGCTATAAGAAAATGCCAGGACACCCGCAACAAAGCATGCGGGCATCAGAGTAAAGAGTGGATACAATAAAAATCGATACGATATATACGGCTTAAAAATATAGACAAAAATGAAGAAAAGCGCATTTGGAATAGCGAATGCTACAACAGCGTTTTTTAACTCAACTTTTGTTATCAGGAAATGTATTCCATACAATCCAAATGACAGATAAATAACCATCAGAAGCAATACTGGTTGTACTGCAAGCGACTGCCTAAATTGCGAGTGGGCGAGCTCGAAAATATACGTTAGTGGACTTGTAGCGGAAATATGTAAGCGCCCGTCCAATCCGTTCTCTGGGTAGACGTCAGTCATCTCGTTAGGTCCCAATCGTGCTCCATATCCATCCAAAGGAGCTAACTGAGCCAGAAGCGCTATAAATGCGATAGCACCAGGCAACCCTACCAGCAAAGCAACTCTCAGTAATGTTCTCTTCTCCAGTTTGGATCTGATCGCACTGGCTAGCACCATCCATGCAAGGCTAAGTCCGAGCATTATTGACACGGGCGCGTAGAGCAGGCTTGCTAATACTGTTAGTAACGCCAGCGAATATTGCCGCCCATATGAAAGGCACACAAGGCCCCACATTAGTAGAGGAAATGCAAATGCGTGAGGAGTTGCGGAATTTGTTTGATAGAAATATACGGGTTGTGCTGTAACCAGAAACGCCGTTAGCCAGGCGGTTGAACTGCCACCAACTCGATACCCCAGCATCGCTGCACCAAGTATCAACAAAGCCGCACAAAAAAGCATCATTATTTTGTGAAATACGACGAGGTCTATCCCTAACCTAATCGCGGCATGGGTTATCACGTCATAAAGAACTGGATGACTTGCAGAACTTAGAAACTCTGCAATATAGTCATTGTCGTTTGTCCAGGTAGTGTCAAAATGATAGAGATTGCGGTGCTCTTCATGGAAAAAGCTGAAATTCAGAATATTACTTGTGTTTACTATCAGCGTTACTATGAAAACTACAGCGAAGATTGCAATTACCAGTCGCAATAAATTTGTATTGTTGGCTTCTGAATTATTGGTCGATAGCATGTGATATTTTTTTGTTGATTCGCACACGAAAGACAATTCCGGAAAATAGATCCAGCATTATTACAGCCATATTAAGGGAGGATAAATATAACTACTTCCCAGGTTGAGAGTGTCAGAATAAAAATCTCTTAACCGTTAATCGCGGGGTAAATGAGCTGAACTGATTAGTATCACAGTAAACAAACCCTTAAGACATCCTGGAAACTATTAACTTTCCATGCCAAAAGCGCGAAATTATTGATACTTCTACGTTTATGCTGCCCAATTCAGATATCTCGCTACTTTAGCTATTCAGGCGGGCTCTACGAAAGTCTCGTGAGTCGCCCGCAGAGTAATAATTGAAATTTCTGATTTACTTGTTCGTTTGCACGAGCGGTAGCAGCTTTATGCCTCTGCCCGACGCCAAATTATTCGGCGGAGCCACGCAATCTATCTTATCGACGAGAGCCACTAATTCATCGTGTATTACTGGAGTTATAAAAATTCTAAAAAAAGATTTCTCTGGTGATATGCTTAAACTTTGGTTTGGTTTTGGCCGTGATAACTATGAGTTCGCTACTGTGTTAATTGATTTACACTTTAGACTGGCACAAAGTGCAGATGCAGAGTTTTTCTTCACCCTTCGCAACGATCCGATAACTCGTGCAATGTCACGCAATAATCAAAAAATTGATTGGACTGAACATAAGCAATGGTTTTTGAGCCAAATTGATGATCCGGACCACGAGCTCTTTTTGGCGCGTTATAATAAAAAATATGATATTGGTACCGTTCGAGTGGACAGCCGAAACGCGGTGTCGGAACTCAGCTGGACTATTGCACCTGAGTGGCGTGGCTCTGGTTTTGGAAAAGCGTTGTTAAAACAGTTTATTGAATTTAGGCCAGGGGACTACTTAGCCGTAATTCGGTCTGACAATTTCGCATCTTGCAAGATGTGTGAAAATGCTGGTTTCAACCGGCACAGAACTGAATCCAACTATTCACATTACATTAACTACTCTGTTTGACCGTTCAAGTAGCCTATGAAATCGGTGACAGTGCGTCCCATTCCAGAGGGGTGCCAGCGGACAATTCTCGTGCTGCTCGTCGACCCAGCACCTCAGGTAAGTGCTTCGGCGGCAAGCCATTGCCCGGGCGAATAGACCGTACGTTCTCATTGGTTAACTTTTCTCCAGCTTTTATATCCCGTGTCACAAATAGAGATCGTCGAAATAACAAGTTGCTACTTTCGCTCTCAACTGGCCCGTAGTGAACACTACCTATGGCATCATTTGCTGAGCGTGCCTCTTTACACAAGTCTGAAAGTTCTTCTGGTTCAATTGCAAAAGAGTCGTCGGGTCCACCTGCATTGCGATCCAATGTAAAGTGCTTTTCAATTAGGCAGGCGCCAAGGCTGACTGCGCAGATAGAAGTAATATTTCCGATTGAATGATCAGATAAACCTATAGGCAGCCCTGTGTGTGCTGCCAAATCAGGAATGGTCATTAGATTATAGTCTTTGGATGGAGCGGGGTATCCGCTAACACAGTGTAGCAATGCGATCTCACTGGCACCGTTGCTGCGAGCGCATTCGATAGCTTCATCTATTTCGTGTAGGCTGGCCATGCCGTTGGACATCAATATCGGCTTACCTGTCTGTGCAACGCGAGCGATTAGTGGCAGATCAACTAACTCGAATGAAGCAATTTTATAAGCTGGAGTATTAAGACTCTCAAGTAAATCAACTGCGGTGCTATCGAAGGGTGAGCTGAATAGAGTAATGCCGACCTTAGCTGCTTTGTCAAAAAGATCCAGATGCCATTCCCAGGGGGTATATGCCGATTCGTACAGTTGGTAGAGATATTGACCGTCCCACAGTCCTCCATTAATTTTAAATTCTTCCCGCTTAGAATACATCGTAATTGTGTCAGGTCGATAAGTTTGAATCTTGACTGCATCTGCACCCGCCAGCTTCGCCAATTCAATCAATTTTAATGCGTTCTTCAATTGACCGTTGTGGCAAGCTGACAGCTCTGCAATTATATATGGAGGGTATCCAGGGCCGATTGCCCGGCCTGCAATTTCAATAACAGATGAACTTTTAAAGTCGCTGCTGGCAGCTGCTGTTGAACTATCCACTCTCAATCTCTCCTAGTATTCTTTGTATACCTCGTCCATCGGACACATTCGCTGTATTGTTGCTGATACGTTTGTAGTCCATGTTACTTAGATTAAAAAAACCATTGAGCAAATCTATATCCAGATCTGCGACATTTGAACATGCAAAGAGGCACTCATTTTGAGCCAGCTGTTGACTTGATTCGAACTGGTTGTCTGCGAGAAGTAAAACCAATGAAGGTAACCCTAAAACAGCACGCTCCATAGAGCTGATTCCGCCTGCCCCAATGCAAAGATCGGCCTGGGACATTGCACCAGCCATATCTTCTATATACTCATGCACAACCAGTTTGACTGGAAAATCAACGGCAAAAGCGGATATATCGTGCTGCTTACTTTCCGGATGTGAAAGCGTCACCTTTCGCAAGCTCGATACGTCTGAATGACGAATCAGATCCAGGATTTTTATATTTTGCTCGCCAACTCCGCCACCACCCAATGTGACTAGTAGGTGCTTTTTTTGGGGTACGTCTTTTCGGCGCAGAAGTGTTTTCGACCGTAGTGCAGAAAATTCCCTGCGCAGCATCGCGTATTGCGGACCGGCTAATACAATGCAGTCTGCTGGAATCAAATCTTCGTAGTCAGTAACTTTTCGGCCGTAGTTATGATCGATCAGGTAGCTCGCTTCATGAGCGCGGTTGGCCAGGTCGTCAATCACAAGGAGGGTGGTTACGTGTTTCTTTAATTCTCGTTCCCAGCGTGCATCCAGTTTGTAGCTGTCAACAATGAGAAGATCGACTTTTCCGATTTGAGTCACCTTTATTGAGGTACGTTCAGCATCGGATCGCCAGCATAGATCTGAAACGGATGACTTTCGAACAGCACCAGCTCCTTGTTCGTTAATGATGTCAGACATGTTTGTGGTGAGGGTATGCAGATGATGACCCTGATCTATTGCAAGTTTGTGCAGCACGGACGTTAGCTGATGACAAATAAAGTGAACCTCGGAACCTTTTGTCTTAAATTGGCGGGCGAGTTCCAGGGAACGCATAAAGTGTCCAACGCCAATTTCTCGGCTTGCATCAACCCGTATAGCAACAACGTTAGTTTTCATGAGCCTTAAGCTACAATCGGAAGCCTAGACGAGCGGCTATAGCGTCACGAAAATCCTGCAGCATTTGGGAATTGTTGGTGTTGTAACCGTAGTCGAAGTACTTCATCCGCGATTCCCAGGAACTCAGACTATAGTGTTGGTTGAGATGTGTTAGAAAATCCGGTGCAATTTTCTGCCCACATATTGGGACTAAATCTTTGGCGTGATATCCATTGTAATCTTTAGTTAGGTGATCGAGGTGCTCATCGTACAGAACAGGGCGCCCGCTACGTAGAAGCTCGATTGTCACAGTGCTGTTGCCACAGATCGCTATGTCAGTACGGTTTATGTCATCCTGCAACGGTGTTCCTTGTGACAATAAAAGATTGGGAAATCGGTGAACTAATTCGCTTAAATCGTAGTTAACAATTTGCGCAGGATGAAGGCGAATAATGACAGAATTAATTTGCGAACTGTCAAAAAGTACTTCCACCAGGTGGCTCAGACGTTCCTGAGCTGTAAGTGCAGTTAGGTAGATACCCACAGTGTAAAGGTCGGTCGAATTAGGTAAGCGTAGCGGCTGATATGGGCTATCGATAGGGATAGACACGATGTTAAGTTCTTTAGCTGAAGCTGCGATGATGGGATCTGCTACTGCCTGACTGGTAAGCGCCAAAAGATCGGCATATACAGGTGGCACGTAACGTTCGGCACTCGTTGCATTGGCATGGTTTGTGAAAAAAACCTGTCGGTCAGCGTTGTGAAAAACAACAGCCAAACCGAGCGCTTCCGGTGAGTAATGGCTGGCAATAAAAACAGCCTTGGCATTAGAACCTGTTAACAGTCTACTGAAGCGGGTGTAATAGCCAATGGTGCTAAAAACGCGCAAAGCAGGCATGAATTCATTACGTTTAACCACATGCATAGCGTGCTTATACAGCCGCGGCCAGGCAAAGAAGTCAGCCACTAAATGTGATAAAGCAAGCGGACTGAAACAATTAGAAAGGGATGTCTCTATGAACGTTGACGGAATATCCCTCAGACATTTGTGGACATGCCGCAAGATGCGTTTTTCACTTGGATAGGGTCCAAAATAAGCTATCTGCTGAGAATTGGCCCGATGCCAGCTAATACTCAGATAACACTTCATCCCGTACAGAAGTACCAGCGCGGCCTTAATATGCAGAGGCATGTGCTGATAGAACCAAAAGCCATAGCGGATAATGCGACTATTTTTTAAAACAGATTCGAATACTGAGTTTCTTACTGCAGAACTGTCCATAGTTCGGACAATGCGGCAGGCAACTAAAAGTGAATATTTCAATGCGCTCTGAAAACTCTTTAAGTAAAAAAGGTGTGTTCAAATTTTTGGCTAAAAATTCAGTCTTCTATACGTTTGCCAATGGCATAGAGGCTGCTGCTCCAATTTTACTTGCGATTGTATTAACCCGTTTACTGGAACCAAGTGAGTATGGAGTGTGGGTATTGTTTATTGCTCTCGTCTCCTTTATGAGGCCGATAATAAATTTGAGCATACAAGATGCGCTTCGTATGCATTTTTATGAAATGAATACCGATGAGCGCGCTCTTTTTTTATGGAGCTCGTTTTGTCTAAGTATAGTTTGCCTGACCGGTATCGTGTTGCTACTCTGGATATTTTCGTCGATCGCTACTGAATTTCTAACCTTCCCTGAAGACTGGTTAATTGCTGTTCCTTTTGCTGCGTTCCTCTACGCCAGTTTTTATTTCTTGTTGGCATATTTCCAGTTTTCTGAAAATCGTTTGAGATTTCTATTGCTGCATCTCTTTCAAACGAGCGCTAGTCTCGCAATTATAGCGCTCCTGGTTTGGCACAGTCAGGGCTGGCAAGCTGTCATAGCAGGTAAGCTCGTGGGTTTAGTTTTGGCTGTTGTGGTCGGTGCGTACTGGTTAAGCAAAGGGGTCAATTTCTCGAGGGAAATCCTGCAGAATCCTCAATTAGCAAAGCTGATGCACTTCGGTTTTTTGTATCTTCCTACTGGTATGGGGCTGGTGGCTATTCCACTTACCGATCGAATTATCGTAACTGAAATATTGGGAATAGCGGAAAATGGCCTTTTTGGGGCGGCAGCGCTCTTCGGTTCTGCCGTTTTTGTAATTATTAACGGCTTCGTCCATGCCTGGATGCCGTGGCTATTCAGATCTCTGGCAACTCCTGCAGACAATCGTGAATCGATAGTTCGGGTGTCTTTGTCTTTTTACCTGGGAATGCCTTTAGTTGGCCTGGGGCTCTATATCGCAGCAATTTTTGTAGCACCGCTAATAATAGGCAGTGCGTTTGCTGAAGCATTTCAACTAATTCCCTGGGCAATAGCAGGCACCGTTGCGATGGGATATTTTTTCCATAATCAGGCCTTTTTGCATTTTCGTCGAGCTGTTGTTGCAATGTCTATATGCAGCTTGTATTGCATTGTGAGTAATGCGGTGCTCAGTTATTACGGTGCAATCTACTTTGGGACCGTTGGTGTCTTTTATGCAACAGTAGCAGCATTTTTATCCGCTGCTCTTCTTTGTGGTGCTTTTATTTTCTTAACCTACCGACGGAATGTCCCTGTTGTTGGAGAGCTGAATGTTCAAAGATAAATCTATACTGATTACTGGAGGCACTGGCTCGTTCGGTAGAAAGTTTATTCAAACTGTTCTGGATCGTTATGAACCCCGGCGAGTCATTGTGTTCTCCCGTGATGAACTTAAGCAGTTTGAGATGAGCCAGCAAATTCACGATGATCGTATGCGGTATTTCATCGGTGATATTAGAGATGCAGGAAGGCTTTCGATGGCAATGGAAGACGTTGATATTGTTGTCCATGCTGCTGCACTGAAACAAGTTCCAGCCCTTGAATATAACCCGTCAGAAGCTATAAAGACTAATATAAATGGAACGGAGAATGTCGTTACGGCGGCTCTTAATCAGGGGGTTGATCGAGTAATAGCTTTATCGACGGATAAAGCCGCAGCTCCTATTAATCTGTATGGAGCAACGAAATTAGCAGGTGATAAGCTGGTTGTTGCTGCAAATAATATTCGTGGCAAATCGCAATGCAAGTTTTCAGTTGTACGTTACGGAAATGTTATTGGTTCCCGTGGGTCAGTCATTCCATTCTTCCAGAAACTTGTAGCTCAAGGTGCCAAAGAGCTTCCAATCACCGACCCAACAATGACTCGATTTTTAATAACGTTGGAGCAAGGGGTAGATTTTGTAATAGACGCGCTTAAAAGGATGCAGGGAGGGGAAATATTTGTGCCAAAAATACCGTCTGCCGACATGGTGACTATTGCTAACGCCATAGGCCCTGGTCTTGCTCATACCATTGTTGGAGCGCGCCCGGGAGAGAAGAAACATGAGCTCATGTGCCCAGTAGATTTGGCATCCTCAACTTATGAGTTTGATAAGTTTTATCTGATTAAGCCTTCCTTTGATTTTACACGTAAAGTCGATTACTCGATTACGACCGATGGACAACGAGGCGAAAAGGTAGCTCTGGATTTCGAATACAACTCTTTTAATAACCCGATTTATTTGGACGAGCGTGAATTGCAAAATATTATGTCGATTGCCTCTAATAACCCGATTTATTTGGACGAGCGTGAATCACAAAATTTTATTTCAATTGCTTCAAACCAATAATGAAAAGCCCGTATATCCCATACAGTAAGCAGAATATTGATGCTGATGATATCGACGCTGTTGTAGCCGTCCTTAACAGTGAGTTTCTCACAACTGGGCCAGAAATTGAGAGATTTGAAAGCGCTATAGCGACCTATTGCGGTGCAAAGCATGCGATAGCTGTTTCAAACGCAACAGCAGGGCTGCATATCGCTTTGGTTGCACAGGGAATAGGTGAGAGTAGTCGAGTCTGGATGTCACCAATTACATTTCTAAGTTCTGCGAATGTGGTGATTATGGCAGGGGCAAGTGTGGACTTTGTAGATATCGAGCCTGAGACTGGAAATATGAGTGTCACAGCCCTGCAACAAAAGCTTGAGGTGGCTGCCACCCGGCATTCGCTGCCTGACGCAATAATTTTGGTGCACTTTGGTGGCAGAGTGTGTGATGTATCCGCGATTACCAATTTGTGTGAAAAGTATGGAATTTCGATTATTGAGGATGCTGCCCATGCATTGGGTTCTAAATACCCGGACGAGACGCCTATAGGTGGTTCGCAGACCAGTGTCGCAACTGTGTTCAGCTTTCATCCTGTCAAATCTATTACTACTGGTGAAGGTGGAGTTGTTACAACAAATGATACAAAGTTAGCCAATGATTTAAAGCGATTGCGTACACATGGCATAACAAGAACGCCATCTGAGTTTAGTACTAACCAATCTACTGGTGATTGGTACTACGAACAGGACCGTCTCGGGTTTAACTATCGACTAACAGATATTCAAGCGGCATTGGGAACAAGTCAGCTAAAACGCTTAAACGAATTCGTAAGTGAGCGCAATCGATTGGCTGAAAACTATATCGACAAACTATCCGACTTCAATTTGAGGCTCCCTCCACCGGATTCTGATAGTGCCTGGCATCTGTTTCCTGTTGGCGTAGACGGTGGAAGTGATGTACGCGCTGCGGTGTTTCAGTACTTGCGTGATGAAAACATTGGCGTCAATGTCCACTACATTCCAGTCCATCTTCAGCCCTTTTATCGTGACCAGGGTTTCCGACGGGGAGATTTTCCAGCAAGCGAATACTTTTATGATTGTTCAATATCGCTGCCGTTGTACCCGGGGTTGACTGAGGATATGCAGGATCGAGTGTGTAGCGCCTTAGCCTTTGCTTTGGAGCTATGGTCGGGGGACTTAGGTTACAAAAAAGTCGTAGGATATGGGTAACACTTTCCACAAAACCGGATTTCTTCTGGAAAGGAAGCACATCTTGGACGATTGACCAGAAAGACATCCAGACAAAATTGATGACTAAATAGTATTACCCATGTTACCTGACTGTTTTGTTAGCTATGTCCCCGACCCTTCAGGCAATAGAACAAAACCGATCTACCAGTACAATCTATTCTTTGGTCCGCACCATTATGCAAACGTTATGTATTATTCAAGCCCGTATGGGATCCAGCAGGTTAGCCGGCAAAGTTATGATGCCGCTTGCTGGCAAAGAAGTTATTTGGCATGTATATAATCGAGTGCTGCACTGCGATCAAATTGATAAAATAGTTGTTGCAACCAGTGACAGGACTCAGGACGATGCCCTTGCCGAATACTGTCAGTCTCAAAATTGGCTTGTATTTCGCGGTAGTGAAACTGATGTTCTATCACGCTTTGTGGGTGCTGCCAAGCTATACCCTGCAACTAACGTTGTGAGAATCACCTCTGATTGTCCATTGGTGGATCCAGGCATACTCTCTAAACTAATTAATCTGTTTGAAAGTACCACCTGCGATTATGCAAGTACCAACTATCCCGAAAGAACTTTTCCTGTCGGTACCGATTGTGAAATCATGAAATATGATGCGATGCTAAAAATTAATGAGCTAGTCTCATCACCCTATGATCGGGAGCATGTTACACCTTACCTCTACAACAAATCTAATGGTTACGATATATGTGGATTAAGAAATAACACCGATCAATCCCATGTTCGAATCACGCTAGATACTGCGGAAGACTATGCTCTTATATCGACTATATACGACAGACTATATCGTGCAGGTAGCATAATAAAGTTAGCGGAAGCAGTAGAAATTTTTGAATCAATATAATATTGGGGATGTTGCGTTACGATGACGTAGGGACCAACGCTTGGTTCTGTCCTCAGATTGCAGGAGTTGCGGTCAGCAAAATCCGGCATTGACACATGACCCACCGACATCCCATCGAAGAGAGCTTTCTGACGCTGAGTAATGTGGAGTTAGAATATAGGTTCTATTATCAACAGCATCACTTCCTATGGCTGTGATTTCACCGGCAACGGTTTCAATCGATTTTACATGTCCATCGCCAGACGATAGATCTTGATCTACACCGTTACTACCACCATTGCAATCATCTGTGTCATTTGTAAATTGAATACACGCTGCTACCGATAACTTGGTCTGACCTACTTGTGTAACTACCTCAGAGAACTTAGCACGTTTTGAGTAGTTTCCATATTGAGGTACAGCAATTGCAGCTAAAATTCCAACGATCGCAATCACGATCATGAGTTCGATCAGCGTAAAACCGATTTGTTTTTCGTTTTTCATAGGATCGTACATAGGTTTCAGGTAAAAAAGCCAGAGCGAATGCTCTGGCTTAATCTAAGAGGTTAATTTTTAGTTAACCCATTAGCATCAAGGATTTGATGCAGTATCTTCCTTACACAGATTTACACCAGCGTCGCCACATGTGCTTGTAGCGTCAACTGTCCAATCAAGTGTATTGTTTGTAGCTGAGTAGACAGATTTTAGAACATAGGTTCTGTCATCAACAACATCAGTACCAACAGCCGTGATTAGGCCGTCTTTCACCTTAAGGGTTTTCAATGAACCGCGTTTTGCTGCTGCGGTGATTTCATTTGGTATAGCGTTAGTGTTGTGGTCACAACCTTGTAGCTTATTCAGGTCTTGTGCGCACAGTGAAACAGCCGCTTTGTACGGTGCAGTTTGACCAATAACGTCAGCGAACTTAGCACGCTTAGTGTACTGACCGTACTGTGGAACAGCTACTGCTGCAAGAATACCGATAATCGCGATAACGATCATCAGTTCGATAAGGGTAAAACCTTTTTGGGTTTGCTTTAACATTTACTTGTCTCCAGAGAAGTATTAAATGCATTAGTTTTTAGATTAATGACAGGCGCTAACCCGTCGGGTGATTTATCGCCCTGAATGAGTCATTCTTGAGGGTTGCTGGAGACTTGAACTGCAGGAGTGACTGGAATCGTGGTGGTTTTGCCCGCTAAAGCACGGTTTTACAGGTACTTATCGTAAGATGTGAATGGCGTCATATATTTGCAGGTTGGCAGGTTGAAATGAGCCATCTTGCTATCTCGAATCAGATGTTACCAAAATCCGGGTGTCTTTTTTGCAGTAGCGCGTTTGCTTCATCAGCGGACTTTTCATTACCCAGAGCACGGTGGGCACGAGTCAGGAGCGCCAGACCTTCTGCGCCGAGACTGCTTTCCGGATACTGTTCGAGCATAAAGTTAATTCGGTTTATGGTGGCGACCATCGCGCTGCGATCGAAGTAGTACTCAGCGGCGGTTAATTCGTGTCTTGCCATATGGTCTATTAGTCGAATTCTTCTTTCCGATGCATCTTCAATGTATGTACTTTCGGGAAACTTGCGCTCCAGCGTTTCGAAATCTGCGCGCGCAGCGCGGAGCCACGCCTGATCAAGCTGGTGCAATTTTCTTGGTACAAACCTTTCAAATAGCGTTTTTCCGCGCGAGTAGTTTGCCAGCCCTTTTAAATAAAAGGCGTAGTCGGCTTTTTCTGCCTGAGGATACAGTTTGAGGTAGCGATCAAGGGTCGCCACGGTGTTGTCGAGTTCGCCCTGCTGGTAGTAGGCATAGGCGACGTCGAGTCGTGCCTGCGCTGCGTGATCTCCGAATGGATATGTTGCTTCGAGATTTTCGTATTGAACAACCGCCTTATCGAATTGACCCTTATTCAGAGACTTTCTGGCCTCAGTAAAAAGTTCACCGGCTTCACCTGCCTCAGTGCCCAACTCCAGGGCTGGTGCCGGGCCGGGATCATCATCCGTTTTGGTCTGCGTTCTACTGCAGGACGACAATGCCAATATCACGGACAGTGCTAACGGTACGGTCAGCGCAATAGGGTTACGAGCTTTTGAATAGACTGGTTTCATGGTTGTGCGTACTATTGAATGTTAGTTATTCGACAGTGTTCCCGGATTGGTGGGCCCCTCGAGCAAGGTATTGGTTTTCAGCGAATTTCTTCTTGCGTTCAAACTATTTCGATAACCCAAAATAGAGAAAGTTCGCTGTGGAATCAATAGTGTGCGAGATGCCCATACCGCAGGTGATGTCGCTGGATTATATCCCCGTGGTGATTTTGGCGGCCTTGCGATTCGGTCAGCCTGAAGGCAGGCGTTGGCCAGCCGCTGAGTTTGACCCGCAAAGCATAAAAATTGGAGACAGGTGCTATTCAAGATAATGAGCAGAGGTTGCAGTTGCTTCCGGAACACGTTGGGCAGCGCTTTGATCGTGTGGTGGCGGATTGGTTGAGCGATTACTCTCGCGCCAGATTGCAAACCTGGATCACCGAGGGCGCAATTACACTGAACGGCGAGGCGGTAGCGCCCAAATACCGCATTAGAGGTGGCGAGAAAGTGCTCGCCCGACTGCCTGAGCCTGCGGAGGCGATGAGCCGTGTGGAGGCCGAAGATATACCGCTGCAAATTCACTACGCAGATGATCAGTTGTTCGTGATTGAAAAGCCTGCCGGCATGGTAATGCATACGGCACCTGGCAATTTGTCCGGCACTTTGCAAAATGCGCTGCTGCACCACGATTCTTTACTTGGCGGCATTCCAAGGTCCGGTATTGTTCACCGGCTGGATAAGGACACCAGTGGCCTGGTGATGATTGCACGCACGCTTGAATCACACTTCTCGCTTGTGCAGCAGTTGCAGGATCGCAGTGTGCACCGTATCTATGACGCGATTGTGCATGGTGAAATGGTGGCGGGCGGCACTGTTGATGAACCGATAGGGCGGCATCCTGTTGATCGCAAGCGTATGGCGGTGAATGAAAAAGGTAAGCTGGCGGTTACTCATTATAGAGTGCTGAACAAATTCCCGAACCATTGTCATATTGGTGCCAAGCTTGAGACCGGCCGCACCCACCAAATACGGGTGCATATGTCCCACATACAGCATCCGCTGATAGGTGACACTGTCTATGGCAGACGAAACTTACCCGGTCGTGTGAGTGAACAGCTAAAGAAACTGATCGTCGGGTTTCCGCGTCAGGCTTTGCATGCAAAAGAGCTGGGCATTATTCATCCGAAAACAGGTGAACAGATGCATTGGGTAAAAGAGATGCCTGAAGATATGCAGCGTTTGCTGGAAGGCCTGAATAATGGGTAGTCCTAATGGATAACTACACGGGTGGATAACTATAATGGTTGAGAGGTTGTCTTCCGGATTTGCCAGTCCGGAGTTTATTTATCCCGACTGGCCGGCACCAGATAATGTGCGTGCAGCATTTACCACCCGGATTGGGGGCTACAGTGAAGCACCTTGTGATAGCTTTAACCTTGGTTTGCATGTCGGCGATAAGCTGGAGCATGTCAACAGTAACCGACACTTGTTAATAGATGCACTTTCGCTTCCTGCGGCACCGGTGTATTTGAATCAGGTACATGGCACTGACGCAGTATGTGCTGAACAACAGTTGAGTGATACAAGTCATTCTTTACCTGCGGCAGATGCTTGTTGGAGTAGCGCTGGCAGCGTGATTGCAATCATGACCGCAGATTGCTTACCAGTGCTCTTCACTTCTGAGTGTGGCAAATATATTGCCGGTGCACATGCTGGCTGGCGCGGCCTTGCCGATGGTGTGATCGAAAAAACAATAGAGTCTATGCCTGTCGATTCATCTGAATTACTTGTATGGCTCGGTCCTGCCATCGGCCCGGCGAGGTTTGAAGTCGGTGCAGAAGTCAGGGAGTGCTTTGTCAGCTGCGATGCTGCAAGTGAAGCGCACTTTACAGTGGTTGATTCAACAGGAAATTCGGGCCAGAAGAAATACCTCGCGAATTTGTACGGGCTTGCCAAAGATCGGTTGGCGGCCTGCGGAGTTGGCTCGGTATATGGAGGGGAGCATTGCACCTACACTGATTCCAGTCGTTTTTTTTCACACCGCAGAGATCGCGGTCAGACCGGTCGAATGGCAGCACTGATCTGGAAGGTGTGATCCACCCACGATGACTCAGCCAGAATCATTGATCAAAAGTGTTGATAAAGCATCTGTTGACCGCATATATAAGTCATTCTTAATTTTTTTAGAGGGTTAAACCATGCGAATGGATAAGCTCACCAGTAAATTTCAACAAGCCTTGCAAGATGCGCAATCGCTGGCGCTAGGACGCGAGCACCAGTTTATTGAACCAGGCCATTTACTGATTTCATTTCTCGATCAGCAAGGCGGTGGTGTGCGACATTTGTTAACACAGGCAGGTGTTGATGTTAACGGATTGCGTTCCTCATTGGGTAAGTCGATCGATCGGCTGCCGCAAGTATCAGGGGCCGGCGGCGAGATGCATATATCGCGCGAGCTGACCAAGCTTCTCAATAGTACTGATCAGTTAGCGCAAAAAAAGAACGATCAATTTATTTCCAGTGAATTGTTTGTAATCGCCGCGTTGCAGGATAAAAACTCCGAGATCGCCAAACTACTTAAAGAGTTTGGTGGCGAGCTAAAGCGCATTGAAGAAGTAGTGGAAACGGTGCGTGGCGGACAAAATGTAGTTGATCAAAATGCGGAAGAGCACCGTCAGGCGCTGGAAAAATACACCATTGATCTGACTGAACGAGCGGAGCAGGGCAAACTCGATCCTGTCATTGGTCGTGATGATGAGATCCGCCGTGCTATCCAGATTCTACAGCGCCGAACTAAAAATAATCCTGTCATGATCGGGGAGCCCGGAGTAGGTAAGACCGCCATCATTGAAGGTCTTGCTCAGCGGATTATCAAAGGTGAGGTACCCGAAGGTGTTAAAGGCAAGCGGCTTTTGTCACTTGATCTTGCGGGTTTAATAGCCGGCACTAAATTTCGTGGTGAGTTTGAAGAGCGATTAAAAGCATTATTGAATGATCTCAGTAAACAGGAAGGTCAGGTAATTTTGTTTATTGATGAAATTCATATGATGGTTGGTGCTGGCAAGGCAGAAGGTTCCATGGATGCTGGAAATATGCTTAAGCCAGCGCTTGCGCGTGGAGAGCTACACTGTATCGGTGCAACCACACTTGACGAGTATCGGGAATACATCGAAGAAGATGCAGCTCTTGAGCGGCGCTTCCAGAAAATTCTGGTCGATGAACCGACTGTGGAAGATACCATCGCAATACTGCGCGGTTTAAAAGAACGCTACGAAGTACATCATGGTGTTGATATTTCTGATCCCGCAATTATTGCAGCCGCGACTTTGTCTCACAGGTATATCGCAGATCGACAACTGCCAGATAAAGCAATCGATTGTATTGATGAGGCTGCAAGTCGAATCCGGATGGAGATTGACTCAAAGCCTGAAGCATTAGATAAGCTCGAACGGCGATTGATTCAACTCAAGATAGAAAGAGAAGCGCTATCTAAAGAAGAAGATGATGCATCGAAAAAGCGCTTGCAGGAGCTTGATGCAAGAATAGAAGGCAAAGAAAAAGAGTTCTCCGATCTGGAAGAAATCTGGAATGCAGAAAAAGCGGCGGTGCAAGGGGCTACTCACATAAAAGAGGAGCTCGAAAAAGCTCGTGTTGAAATGGAGACTGCATCGCGTGCGCGTGACTATGAACGCATGTCAGAGTTGCAGTACGGCAGAATTCCAGAGCTTGAAAGGCAATTGCAGGATGCCAGCAGTGGTGACCATATTGATTTACAACTGTTGCGTAACAGTGTGTCTGCAGATGAAATTGCTGAAGTAGTTGCGAGATGGACGGGTATACCGGTTAGTAAAATGCTTGAAGGCGAGCGCGACAAATTGTTGCGAATGGAGCAGGAGATTGGCAAGCGAGTTATCGGTCAGACTGAAGCGGTTACTGTTGTATCTGATGCAGTGCGTCGTTCACGCGCAGGGCTTGCACCACCGGAACGACCGAATGGTTCCTTTTTGTTTCTGGGACCGACCGGTGTTGGTAAGACTGAATTAACCAAAGCGTTGGCCGGTTTTCTGTTTGACAGTGATGATGCATTGATCCGTCTTGATATGTCTGAGTTTATGGAGAAACACTCTGTCGCCAGATTGATCGGCGCGCCTCCGGGCTATGTTGGTTATGATGAAGGAGGCTACCTCACTGAAGCTGTGCGCCGTCGGCCATACTCAGTGATTCTGCTTGATGAAGTCGAAAAAGCTCACCCGGATGTATTTAATATCCTGCTACAGGTCCTTGATGATGGCAGGTTAACTGACGGGCAGGGCAGGACCGTTGATTTCCGCCACACGGTTATTGTGATGACTTCAAATTTAGGTAGTCATGTTATTCAAGAGAAAGCCGGTGCGGCGAACTATGATGAGATGAAAGAAGCCGTACTTGAAATTGTCGGCGATCATTTCCGCCCCGAGTTTATAAACCGCATAGATGATGTCGTTGTATTCCATCCACTGGAACGCGATCACATAAGACAGATCACCGGCATACAAGTGGCAACACTCGCTAGACGGCTTAAGGCTAATGACATCACGATAAAAGTAACAGACAGCGCACTCGATATGCTGGGTGAAGCAGGCTTTGATCCCGTATACGGAGCCCGCCCGTTGCGACGCGCAATACAAACACACCTTGAGAACCGACTGGCCAAAGAAATACTTGGTGGTGAATTTGCCGCCGGAGACACCATTGAAATTGACTGGCAGGGAGACGAGTTGAAGTTTACCGAGATAGGTAGCTCCGGTTGATGGTTAGTGTTTTTGTGTTTGAGTTTGTTTGATAAGGCAAAACAATTAGTCGCTCAAGCCCCCCTCACAAGCGCAAGCGAAGTGCTTTTGAAGTTAGAGCATTTAATCAGTTTCAAAAATCATTTCAGCGACAGGTC
>CAYPDN010000023.1:0-22187 GCA_964409445.1 uncultured Granulosicoccaceae bacterium | reverse complement strand
ATGCCAAGCTAGAGCGACAAGACAGAGCAACAAGCGTACTCGCCACTCTCTGTAACCACCAGACAGTCACCCAGAATTAGATCAAGCAAATCTAATGTTGTATTAAGTGATATGGAAAACGCATAGGCGCATGCAATGTTATCGCACGAAGTGTTTGAACGCCTTGTAGTAACCGTTGTTGCCAAATAGAGCTGCTACTTCCGGGTGTTGATTCACATAGGTTGGGGCATGGAATTCTGATGAACCTTGTCTTCCCTCCTGAAAGCCAAAATCTATGAAATGACGCAATAGCATTTCAGGGGTTGTAACACCTGCGTCAACAAGATCAGGGTTCCGGCTGCCGTAATATGCATAATCAAATAATACACTGGGTTTTCTGCCTTCCTTCAGGCCTATGGTTAACCAGTGATTTGTCAGGCCGATGAGATCATCCTGTTCAAATGCCACCTGCAAGTCTTCGTAACTATGCCAGTAAAAGTTCGCATCCAGAACGCTGTTTTCTGTGAGAAAGTAATCTTCAAAAGAAAACGGTTGGTTCCCTCTGTATTGAGTGATGAGATCGCGCATCAAATAATAGTATAGGTCACCCGACTCACCACCGGGCTCAATGTCACGATTGAGTGAGTCATCGTAGGAATCAACAAATGCTACCCGGCCCTGCAGATCAACTCGCTGTGCAATCCACTCATTCCAGCCTGTTAACAATACCAATGGTTGCTCATCTCGATGATCAAACGCTGTGCGAAATTGTTGCGCCAAGGTCCGACCCTGGAATTTCGGCATACCGCCGGTGTAAAGGGATTCGCTATGCCGTACCAGCGGTTCAGAAATATAGCTGTACTGATACGCTGCAGAAACAGAAATCTGCTCCCCTGCGTTGATCGGCTGGTTACAGCCATTGGGGCTCCAGCCATTCGAGTTAAAATACTCCGTACCGTTGCTACAAGGTGATAGAAACTGCCAATCTTCGGTGGTTTTGCTCAGGCCCCACGTCCGGCGCACCGTCCATGTTGTTTCCAACTGAGGACGGATTACGTCTGTAATCTCACGCGGGTAACGACTGTCGCTTGCCGCCTCCAGGAGCAATGGCTTTCCCTTGTACTGAAAAGTTAGAGAGGGAAATTCGTTTTGCATCATATTCGTCACATGTTGATACATGCTTCGAGCCGGTGCATCGCTTAGCGACCGACATCTGTCGCCGGTGGGGTTATCACCACAAACAACATTCAACTCTTGGCGTGTTCCATCACTGTCCGATGCCAGCGGTACCCAAGGGACAATACGCGGCGAGTCAGACACAGTTTGTGCGATCTCCAGTAGAGGGCGCAATGACTTTAAGATCAAAGTCTCAGCGTCGAATGATGCTACGTTTGGGTGGTTTGTTATGTCGATCGCCAGAAAATCTATACCGGCGTCACGCAACATTTCAAGATGACTGCGAATTAAATCCGGTTCGTTGCCGAGGCAATAATAACCCTTAGCAGGCTGATCCCACCAATGAAAGCTTCCTGCACCACCCCAGCCTGATTGCTTACCATCGAGGATTTGGGAGATGTTTAGTTCTTCACCTGCAGCTAAATTCAATGCGCTGTACTGGTGCCTTGAAACGTCTGTTTTTGTGACACAGTGCCAAACATAGTAGACGATACCTATCGGTAACTCGCTCGAGTCAATACCAACCTGTGCATCTGTATTGATGGGCGTTTGGGGGATTTCGCATGACTGCCCATTCTCCCAGCCCCAGCCGTCGCCATCAGCATCAGTGTCGGAAGACAGACACAGGGGGATGCCTGTGTGGCTGGCCGTTACTGACTCATCATTGCTTACGGCGCTTTGCAGGGTTACCGGTGATGTTTCTACCGCGGCGTTTTCGCTTTGCCCGCTGCACGCAGATACGAACGCGATGACACCTGTAATCGCAAGATTTGACAATCGACTCAAAGACAAAGTAGGCGGTGTAATGATTCGTGCCCCGGCTTAAACTGGAGCGAGAGTGTGTCATATTAGTAACACTCAAAAAATGAAGCGAGTCACACATTCATATATATGTTTCAAAAACGAAACAACTTGATTCAATAGCTCTACTCTATGATTGAAAACTAGGTTTTTCAAAAACAACTCGGCAGGCAGCACCAGTTGCCCGAAGCTGGAGAGATATGGACTGACAACTTCACCTTTGTTCTATCAACCAACATCTACAGATTTGGTGTGGGGCTTAACACTTTCAAGCGAAATCGGTACGAAAACCAGCATCGGCATATCTGAAACTAATCTTTCAACAAATAACGGTTTGCGTATAAAGACTGTCAAGCAAAAGCGACATGCAAACAAAAAGCTAAAAGAACAAGTCCCGCATTTTACCCCCGGGATCCTCAGCCCGCATAAAAGCCTCACCCACTAAAAATGCATTAACATTATTCTGACGCATCAGCGTCACGTCTTCACCAGAGAGTATGCCGCTCTCAGTAACCACCAAACAGTCATCCGGAATTTGATCAAGCAAATCTAATGTTGTATTAAGCGACACATCGAAAGTCCGAAGATCACGGTTGTTGATTCCAACCAGCGATGGAGCAAGCGCCAGAGCGCGCGACAGTTCTTCTGCATCATGCGCTTCAATCAACACATCCATACCAAGGTGTCCTGCAAGTCCGTTAAGTTCTGCCATTTGTGCATCCCCCAACGCCGCTACAATTAGTAAAATGCAGTCGGCATCCATGGCGCGTGCTTCGTATACCTGATATTCGTCCACTATGAAATCTTTGCGTATTACTGGCAACGTGCAAGCGTTGCGGGCGGACTTCAAGTATTCAGGTGCACCCTGAAAAAAATCTCTATCAGTCAGCACTGACAAACAGGCGGCCCCTCCGTCACTATAGCTTTTAGCGATGGCGGCCGGGTCAAAGTCCTCTCGGATAACGCCTTTACTCGGGGAGGCTTTTTTTATTTCTGCAATGATCGCAGCATTGCCTTCTTCAATGCTTTGGTGCAAAGAACCAATAAAGCCACGAGGTTCTGATGCAGCTGCGGCTAGCTCTGACAATTCTCTTAAGCTCGTTTTCTCACAAGCTTCAGAGATCTCTTCCACTTTGCGTGCAAGAATTTTTTTTAAGATATCCGGTGTATTTCGAGACATTTTATTCAGCACGCATTACTGCATGAGATCAATTCATCAAGTTTGCTCGCAGCACTTCCGTCTGCAATTAATGCAAGTGCTTTCTCAACACCTTTTTCGTGACTGTCGGCTATGCCTGCAATATAGATCGCAGCACCTGAATTCAGGGCAACGATGTCGCGTGCCGGTCCGGCCTCATTCTTTAGAACTTGCTTCACCATCGCAAGGCTTTCAGCAGCGCTGTCGACTCTAATCTGTTCAGTGTCTGTGTTTTTCATTGCAAACATCGATGGTTCAATAACATAGCTTGTCACTTTGCCATCACGCAGTTCCGCAACATTTGTCGGGGCCCCTATGCTGATTTCATCCATACCATCTTTTGCATGCACCACCATCGCACGCTGACTGCCCAGTTTCGCGAGTACTTCTGCGATCGGTACCACCAGATGGTCGCTGTACACGCCAATTAGCTGCCGAGGTGCAGATGCCGGGTTAGTTAACGGACCAAGCACATTAAATATTGTCCGCATACCGAGATCTTTACGCGGTCCAATGGCATGACGCATCGCACCGTGATGTTTTGGCGCAAACATAAAACCCAGTCCGACGGTATCAACACACTGGGCAACCTGCTCTGCATCAAGGTCAATTTTGACACCAGCCGCTTCCAGCAGATCTGCCGCACCTGAACTGCTGGATACCGCGCGATTGCCGTGCTTGGCGACTTTAATTCCGGCCGCTGCCGCAACCAGTGCGCTACAGGTAGATACATTAAAGGTGCTGGTACCATCGCCACCGGTTCCTACAATATCGACAAGGTCAGTAGTCTGGCAGGTAACTCCGCTGGCAAGCTCACGCATAACTTCAGCGGCGGCGGCTATCTCTTCTACGGTCTCGCCCTTTACACGCAGCGCGACAAGCAAACCGCCAATTTGCGCGTCTGTGCATTCACCAGACATGATTTTGCGCATGGTTTGCACCATCTCATCTGCCTGCAGTGCATTGCCTTCGACAACTTTGGCAATCGCCTTTTGAATACTTATTTCTTCACCCATTGGCACGACCCCGATAGACGCTTTTAACTATTTAGAAACTGCTGCAACATATCATGACCGTGGTCCGTCATGATTGACTCAGGATGAAACTGTACACCTTCTACTGCAAGAGTACGGTGATGAATACCCATAATTTCTTCCACCTCGCCTGTGTCAGTTTTAGTCCAGGCAGTGATTTCAAAACAATCCGGCAGACTTTCTTTTTCAATCACAAGCGAGTGATAGCGAGTCGCAGTGACCGGATTGGGTAACCCTTTAAACACACCTTCATCGTTATGATAGATCGGAGAGGTTTTGCCATGCATGATCGAACCTGCTCTTACGATCTTTGCACCAAAGGCCGATGCAATACACTGATGGCCAAGGCATACACCTAATACCGGAATTTTACCTGCACATTGCTTTATCAGTTCCACCGAAATACCAGCTTCAGCCGGGGTACACGGTCCGGGAGATATCACCAGGTGTTGAGGTGCCAGGTCCATCACGTGCTGCACAGTTTGCTGATCATTGCGCAGCACTTTAACCTTAGCGCCCAGCTCCTCAAAGTACTGAACAAGATTAAAAGTAAAAGAATCATAGTTATCGAGCATCAGTAACATCAGCTGTTACCTCCGCCAGAAGTATTTACTTCGGTCTGTTGTGTCTGCCGCTGTGGCAGAGGACTTAATCCATTGGCAGCAAGGGCAGCCGCACGGAATACCACGCGCGCTTTGTTTTGCGTTTCATCCCATTCACTGAGCGGCACTGAATCATAGACCACACCCGCGCCCGCCTGAATAGTTAGCTCGCCGTCTTTCACAACTGCAGTTCGGATTGCAATTGCAGTATCCATATTGCCGTTGAATGACAAATAACCAACCGCACCAGAGTAGATACCACGCTTTACCGGTTCCAGTTCATGGATAATTTCCATGGCCCGAATCTTTGGCGCACCACTGACGGTGCCGGCCGGGAAAGTCGCTCGCAACACATCCATAGCGCTAAGACCCTGCTTCAGCTTGCCGGTCACGTTGGAGACGATATGCATCACGTGCGAGTATCGTTCAATCTTCATCTTTTCAGTGAGCTCAACTGAACCTGTTTCAGCGACGCGCCCGGCATCATTACGGCCAAGATCGATCAACATCAAATGCTCGGCAAGCTCTTTGGGGTCTGCGAGCAAGCTCTTTTCATGTGCGAGATCTTCCACCTCAGTTGCACCTCGCGGTCTTGTTCCGGCTATTGGTCGAACGGTGACAGTGTCGTCTTCCAGTCGGACAAGAATTTCCGGTGAAGAACCAACAATCTGAAATTCTCCAAGATCAAGATAGAACATGTAAGGCGAGGGATTTAACATTCGCAAAGCACGATACAAATCCAGTGGATGCGCTTCAAAGTCAGTCGTCATACGCTGTGATAAAACCACCTGCATACAATCACCGGCTGTGATGTAGTCACGAACCTGCTCGACCCCCGCCATAAAACTATTTTGTCCAAAACCGGATATAAAACTGCTGTCGTCCAGATGTTGTCTTGCAGTGTCATTATTTGCCGGTTGGGCTTTTCGAAGTAGTGTCTCTATTTCATCAAGTCGTTTGTTGCCGGATGCTTCTGCATTGGGCTCTTGTGGATCTACATGCACAAGAATAAGTGCTGTGCCATTGAGATTATCGAATACAATCACTTCTTCGGACACCATCAATAATATATCCGGCGTACCGAGAGGATCAGGCAAGCTATCTTTAAAAATTGCTGGCTCTATATAGTTAATAGTCTCGTAGCCGAAGTAACCAACCAGACCACCGGTAAACCTTGGCGGGGATCCATCGAATTGCAAATCTTCGCATTCAAATTTGGCGTGGTACTTTTCTATCCAATCCAGTGGTTCGGCCACAGTTTCCCGATGAATAGTATTGCCATCTCGTTCCACGGTGAGTTCGAGGCCGTGAAATTTAACCACATCACGACAAGGCAGGCCGATAATTGAATACCTTCCCCACTTGTCACCACCGGTGACCGACTCAAACAGATAGGTGCCTGCTTTGTTGGCAACCTTCAGATACGTTGAGAGAGGAGTTTCAAGATCTGCCAGAATCTCGCGTACGAGGATCCGGCGTTTAGCGACAGAATTATAGATGGGTCTGTCGTTACCTGGATCGGTACCCGGGCTGCTGTTTTGGTTGGTATTTTGATTCATGGTATTCAGGGCGCAAAGAGACAGTAACAGAGGGAAGAGCTACAACGGAAGTAACGCTTCGCCAACCAAATGCCGCATTGCTCGCGGCTGTTGTCACTTTAATAAAATGAGCCATCTTGCCCTTGCCAGTACCAGAGATGAGGCTCCATCTGAGCCCGCGTTCCCGCATTTACCCATATGCGCAATATCGAGTCAAGCGAGCGGGTGAAAATCGTGAGGAAGTCCACTGACCGGTGGCTCTTCCGACCTGATATGCCCGAACTGATTTGCAACTTCAGCTGAGCTGACACGTGCCAAGCTTAGCAACAACAGTTATATTACAAACACACTCACTGAAAAAACACCACAACATGGCCCATATCCACCAAGATCACCTGATAGACAGTGTTGCAGATGCGCTGCAGTTCATTTCTTACTATCACCCGAAAGACTTTGTCGATGCGGTGCATGCAGCCTACGAACGCGAAGAGTCTAAGCCCGCCAAAGACGCGATGGCGCAAATTCTGATCAACTCGCGACTGTGTGCAGAAGGTCATCGTCCAATCTGCCAGGACACAGGCATTGTGACAGTCTTCTTTAAGGTGGGAATGGACGTAGAGTGGGAGGGCGCGACAATGTCCCCGACCGACATGATTAATGAAGGAGTTCGGCGGGCATATCTGCATCCGGACAACAAACTACGCGCCTCTATTCTGGCAGACCCGGCAGGCACCAGGCGCAATACCAAAGACAATACCCCGGCAGTCATCCATACAGAGATAGTCGAAGGTGACAAAATTGAAGTCGACGTCGCCGCCAAGGGTGGCGGTTCGGAAAACAAATCCAAGATGGCTATGCTCAACCCCAGTGACAGCATCGTCGATTGGGTTGTCAAAACTGTACCGACGATGGGTGCCGGCTGGTGCCCACCGGGAATGCTCGGTATCGGTGTTGGCGGAACCGCAGAGAAGTCTGCAGTCCTTGCAAAGCAGGTTTTAATGGATCCTGTCGATATACAAGAGCTAAAAAGTCGCGGGCCATCAAATCGGGTTGAAGAGTTGCGGCTTGAGATTTTTGAAAAAGTAAACGCGCTGGGTATAGGAGCACAGGGCCTCGGTGGGTTAACGACTGTGCTGGATGTCAAAATTTCAGACTACCCGACACACGCAGCATCGCTACCTGTCACGATGATTCCAAACTGTGCGGCAACCAGACACGCGCACTTTGTATTGAACGGTGAAGGCCCCTCATTGCAAACACCGCCAGCACTCAGTGACTGGCCGGAAATCACCTGGGACGTAGGTCCCAATGCGCGCTCGATAAACCTGGACACGCTAACTGACGAAGAAACATCCAGCTTTAAACCAGGCGAAACACTGCTGCTAAGCGGCACATTACTAACCGGGCGCGATGCGGCACACAAGCGTATCAAAGAGATACTTGATCGCGGTGAACAACTTCCGGTTGATCTCAGTGGCAAACTAATTTATTACGTCGGGCCGGTTGATGCCGTGCGTGATGAAGCGGTGGGTCCTGCAGGCCCCACAACCGCAACCCGGATGGACAAGTTTACCGACATGATGCTGGAACACACTGGAATCCTCGGCATGGTCGGCAAAGCAGAACGTGGCCCTGCTGGCATAGAAGCTATTAAAAAACACAAATCGGTTTATCTGATGGCAGTCGGTGGTGCCGCGTATCTCGTATCACGCGCGATTACAGACGCGAAGGTTGTTGCATTCGAAGAACTCGGTATGGAGGCAATTCATGAATTTGTAGTCAAAGACATGCCGGTAACCGTGGCTGTCGATAGCAGCGGTGAGGCAGTACATACAACTGGCCCCGCTATATGGCGCGATAAAATTGCATCAGGTGAAGTACAGCCGATTTATTTTAAATAACAATCCACCTTATCAATCTGGTTTGTAAGGTTAGTGCTGAATGGATCGGCACTGATCCAGCATAACTGCGTGGCATATTAATTGCTGCAACACACATCCACAACGAATTGCGGCCCCTCTGCCGTATGGATCACCACCTCGATCCTTCAGGCAGAGGCAGACCACCAGTCAGGATGTCCAGGATGAATTCACAGACAGCACTTAGTAACGATATCGAGACATTTTCTAAAAAAGAATGGATATTAGAAAATTTTCAATGCCCGGTTTGTCGTACTGCCCACCCTTTGTCTGAGCACGATCACAAATGTGCATCCTGCGGTACAAGTTTTGAGCAAAACACAGGAGCATTGAATTTCATTTCTCCTGACATGCTTGAGCAGTTTAATTTGATTCCCACGAGCAATGTTTCAGCACACAAATACGACACTATTGCACAAAATATCATTGGCCGCGGTGGAATGGTTCTGGATTGTGGCTCCGGTAAAAAAGAACTGGAGTTCGATAACTTAGTGCAAATAGAAATAGTTGACTACGACAATGTCGATGTTCTCGGCGTTAATCAGCTGCTGCCGTTCAAAGACGCCTGTTTTGATGCAGTGATGTCGCTGGCTGTCCTGGAACATGTCGATCAGCCTTTCGATTGTGCAAAAGAGATCTTAAGAGTCCTGAAACCAGGCGGTCGACTATATGTTGGAGTTCCGTTTTTACAACGTGAACACGGCTACCCACATCACTATTTCGGTATGACCAGAATGGGGCTACAACGTCTGTTCAAAGATGAAATAAATATCGAAAAACACCACGTACCCATGTCCGGCCATCCGATTTGGGGTCTGTGGATGATACTTCAGTCATACAGAGACGGTCTGGAAGGCGAAGATCGACAAACATTTCACAATATGAAAGTTGCAGATTTTCTGAGTCAGGGACCAAGGGATTTTTTAACAGAGTCATGGGTTAAAAATCTGTCCGAGGAAGCCAGATGGACCATAGCGACAACTACAACAATTATCGCCAACAAGAAAACCTAGGACTCTGCGCGGCGGAAGGTCTGCTTGCTGAGCAGACTCCTGCCGCTTGGTTAAACGTGCCTTTACTCAGGGGGCACAACCAAACGCGTGCAATTCGTTTAAATTGAGGAAGCAGACAAAGAGCCGGTAGATTAAGGGCGGCCTTCATTTTCAACGCACGCAGTTACATTTACTAAAACGCTACTTTCTTCTTCGCAGTTTCAAAGTCCGGCTTGTCGATAAGTTTCTCAGCACTGCGCTTGTGCTCTTCCAGGTCGATAATACTTCCAACATCACCTTCCACTGACGCAGCAGGTATTTCCGCCACCGGTACTTCTGTGGCAATATCGCTGAAATGTTCTTCCGCAAGCGCCACCGGCCAACTCAACCCGGATTCGTCAGCGTTCTTTACGTTGATGTAGAGGCTGCCGTTTATTTGGGTCTTATCGATAAGGTAGCGCCGGAAACGTTTAAAAAGTTCCTGATCGACCGTACCTGGTGCATTCCAAAATGACGCTAATGAACCCTGAAAAGTGAGCCCTTCTATATCATAGATAGCCTCTCCCAACGCCTTAACTGGCGTATCGTGATAGAGCGACGAAATTCCCACCGTACTGTTAATAAGAACAGACCCTTCAGCATTTTGTAGCAGTGATGGCAAATCGGTATCATGTACATAGTGGATTCGATTTTCCAATCCATATACCAACGCCATTTTTTTAATCACAGCACGATAATTTTTATAACCACGATCATACGGGTGATGTTTTATCACCAGCAGACAGTCATCGCAATCCGACTTAGAAAACGAGCAAATAACATGCTCAAGATACTTCTCTATACTCGGGAACTCCGAATGTTGTCGTACCTGCATGTCACTGTGTACTTGCAATGGCAGAAGGAAATATTTTTCCCGACCACTCAGAATAGCTTCACCAACTTTACGTTCAGTAAACCGATAGGTTATTTTTCTTATTCCCGACTGCAACCAGTAAAGACCTTCAGTAATAACATTCAGGCTGCGATGATGTTCGTAATTTTTGAACATATGCTTAAGCACAGATGCCGCCAGATAGTATTGAACGCAATGTCTGGCAGCCGCCCTGAAGACATTAGAAACCGGCTCGGAAGGAATATCATCGTTAGTAATTTCAGTTTCAGAGAGACAATCATGAATACTGGTTTTCTCGCACGCACTGGTAAAACCGTTAACGCCATCCTTTTCGAGCGTTACATAGTTTGGTCGTACGTAGCCTTCCTCAAACACATAAACATCGATACCAAGTCTATTGGCAATCCCAATAGCCTGCCGATGATACCTTCGGCAATCACCAAATAGATAAATTCTATCGATTTCGCGGCCAACCATGATGCTTTCAATCCATGCCGGCCAAATAGTAGCCGCGGATGTGAAATTAAGATATTTCCCGCGACGATAGTAGTACAGATCACCGCCATTGAGATTCACTTTTAGAACATTGTGCCCACGACTTTCCAATTGACGTGCAAACTTCTGAAAAAACGGCCCGACCGGTCCTTGCAGTAAAAGTATATTACGCGGCATAGGTGAGACCTTTTTTTATATTGCGAACAATGTTCACGTATTTTTTTATCCCGGTCGCAGTGATGGAATGACACTGCTTTTCGCGTTCTTCAATTATCGACGCGACAGTTTTTTCTACGCTGGTAAACTCACCCGATTCAATATCGAGGTAACCCGGATACTCGATGTAACAGATGTACACAAGTTCCGCCAAAGTTCGATTGCGGGTCCGTCGCTCGAAATGGCAACGATCCTTCGTCAACCCCCAGCCTGCATAGAAAGGCTTTCCATATGTAACGACCTCTTTGCCGCAAAGTAGCGCTTCAAGCCCTGCAAGCGAAGTCATTGTGTGTACTTGCTCACACAAATTTAATGTGATTTCTATCGAAAGACCGGTCTCGACGTGATCACACAAATTCTGAATATCACGATAGTTGGCAATGCCGTCACTGCGGTTACCACTCACCACATCCGGATGGGGTTTATAAACAATTAACGACTCAGGATTATCTGCCCTAACTGCCTGTAACAACTTTATATTGCTGTCTATCTCTTCGCTGCCGTAACGCAGCGACGCATCACCCTGCACCTGCCCGACCACCAGCAAAACCCGTTTACCCGCGTAAAACGAAATATCGGAAATGGCACAATCTGCTGAAGTGTATTTACTGATGCCATTGTTGAGCAGTAACTCAATCAACGATTCAGCTCGACTGATTTCAGCAGCGGTGCAATCTCTGTTTTGCAATAGATGCTCAAGGCGCGAGAGCTTTGTAGCATCAAAGTAAATACCGAGATCGTCAACAACCAGGGACCTGGGTGCCGTGAAATTGCTGCCTAGTCCAACGGACCTGACAAACCCGTCTTCCATACGAGCGACCTGGTGCTGATCCAGAATTCGTTCGGCAGCGGTATCAGCAGCGGCACGTCCCCAGACCATTATTGCCGGACTACTTGATGCAACACCGGTAGCGGGATTTTCATTCGCAGCAGAAGAAGGCAACTCCTGGAGCTGCTTTAACGATACATATTGATGGTCGTATTCAGTAGACATCATATATCTGTCTACATATCGCTTTTTCCACGGCGTTATCCCGAGAAGATGATAATTTCCACCAACTCTGTTCACCTGACGTCGCTGCTCAATGATGTGATCGATAGTGTCGATTAACGTACTTGCCTTTCCCGTAACCGGATCAACATAAGTTGGATAGATCACATAGGCCGCGATAAAAACCTCAAGCAAACTGCGCTTAACCAGGCGTCTTTCAACAGGCTTTTTATCCTCAGTTAAACCCCATCCGGAATAGAATGGCTGACCAAAGCAAACCACAGGCACACCGTGCATCAGCAATTCAAAACCATAGAGTGAAGTACCCGTGTACGCAGCCCTACACTGCCTGAGGCGGTGCGGTGGAATGTCTTTACCGGTTATCTTCACGCCTAACTGCAAAGCTAAATCTGATAAGAAACCCTGCTTACGCCCTGCAAGAACATCCGGGTGTACTTTGACAACTACGTTGGATGCAGAGTGTTCAGACACTGCAAACTTCAGCATCTTTTCAAAATCTTCCTGGTGCATGCCTCCAAACCGCACAGATTGATCACCTGCGGTTTGATCAATCACCAAAGCAAACGGCGCTTCATCGTTAGCTGAATCCTCAGCTTCTGAAAGAACATTGTACTTACTGATCCTGTTTTCGATCAGGCTCTTCATCATCTGCTCTGCACTTGACTGACAAGCACTGTCTTCTAACTGCCACGAGCATTTATCTAAGTTATTAAGAATATTTTCCAGCCTGGATGGTGCGGTAGCATCATAGTAGATACCAACTGAATCAATAACGATCGAGTACTTTCTATGTCGACCACCACGACCAAAAGAACAGACAAAGCCATCTTCGAGCCGTACGTGTCCAATACCAAAAAAACGTGCAATGCGACTGGCAATTTTACTGTAGGGTTTATGCCCCCACGAATAAACTCCTTTGCATGATTTACTACGCAGCACTAACGGATTTCTGCACAAATTACCAATGCCAAGAAACGTTTCGATATTAGGAATATTTCCAATGCCCGCAGATAGTGTAAATCCCTTCAAGATCTAATACCGTCTTAGTTAATCAGACTGATGGCTATGCAGGCGGCAATCGTGCAAACGCTGACATCTATGACGAGCGGCTTCCACTGCTCTCGTACTGTGTCTGCCACATTCCACAACCCTGTCGTCGGCTCAAGATCGTGTTGATCAATATCGTTCGCGGCTGTTTTATTGGTCGCTGTTTCATTAGATGATGTGTCAGTAACTGATATATCGGTAGCTTTTTCTTTGGAGGTTTCAACGGCACTCTCAGGATTATTGCCAACCAGTTGACTGAGTTGCTGCAGCACAGACGCGCCATTGTCAGTAGGGCTTTGATTGGCAGCCTGGCCAATAATAGTCAACAAACCGCCGCTTATGCCTTTTTCACGCGCAGACTTCTGCAAAACCAGCACTTCCTCATGCAAAGAAATCAGCTTCCTCAACGCGGTATCGCAATATTCAGTGCGCGCCGCTTCGCTATCACCATGAGGCACCTGATTGATATCAATTGATTGCAGCAATGATTTGGTGTCCGGTTCGCCCGTTTTACCCGCCGAATCAACTATAAAGCGGTTCAAAACTACGGCTTCAACACCCCAGCGGATCAGCTCCTTTTTACCGGCCTGTAAACTGGTAAAGGTCTGACTATATTCCTCTATGAGAGTTGGGCTTTCTGACGACGCCATTTTTGTTTCGCGCACACGCTATCCAGGTAGATTAGCCTGATAGTGCAGAAAGCAAGCCAAGCGAATCCAGCATGGTGCAACCATTCTCGCCTGGAATGGCGTCGAAAAAAACTGAAACTTAAACCTCTGGCTACACCGAATCAATCACTTTGAATCGGTCCTGCATGGCCAGAAATACCAGCCACAATCCACTGAAAGCCAATACCATCAGCGACGCAATCAAAGCATCATAGCCTCCAGCGACCCACACCAATGAACCGATAAATGGAGATGCTGCAGCACCAAATAAATAGAACAGCGCCAGCAATCCTGACCTGGCACCAAAGTTTTCTTCGCCAAGAAGATCTCTGGCAATCAGGGGCCGGATGATACTCAATGTTCCGTAACCACTACCAAAGACCACAGCGAAAGTAACGGCAACATAAAGGCCATGGTGCGCGTTAAACAGCAACAACATTGCTGAGCCCATAAAAATAAACGCACCGTAGACAATCAGCTTATGGCTCAGTTGTCTTTGCAGCAGGGTAATCACCACTCTGCCAAACACCTGCATGGGCCCGATCAAACTGGCAACAAATACAGAAATACCCAGGGCCAGACCTCTGTCGCCCAGGATATACAACAGATGATGCAGCGTCGCACCATGCACCACTGCGAGCAGCGCAAATGCTACAGCCAATCGGAGAAATGTGGGATTGCGAACATCGCCAAGGGCAGAATGGTTATTATCAGCTGCAGGCTTCTGTGTTAAATCAAGCAGCTTTCTATCTCGCTCAACATCCAGTGCACCAAAATACAGCAGTGGCACACCAATAAAAAGTGTAGCCAGCGCAAAGCAGCGCAGCACCATCTGCCAGTCCCAATAGCTCGCTATCAGGTGCGCTGCAGGGAAGCTAATGGTACTGGCAAACCCCGCCGTGAGCGTCACGATGATAATGCCACGCTTGGCATCTTTACCGTAAGCACGTGTGAGTATCGCGAAACATGGTTCGTACAAACAAGCGGCAAAGCAACAACCGATCAATCCCCAAAGCAGATAAAACTGCCAAAGTTCCGCAGCATATGACACAAGATAAAGACAAACGCCACCAACCATTGCACCTGTAGCAAGCAGACTCGGGCCCTTGCCGCGATCAATCAAACCGCCAAAATAAGGCGACAACAATGCGGATGTAAACAACGCCAGAGTGATTGCACCAGTTAACTGCAGTTTTGACCAGGAGTATGCAGACTCCCACCTTATAAGCAGCGCCGGAAAGACATAAAAAAGACAGGACCACACTACTGTTTCGCCCACAGCCAGCATAGCGAAAGCACGACTGGAACGTAGAAGTTTACCGTCACGAGCTTTACGGTCCTGAACTTTAGCGTACATGAGGCTTAAGGTTTAACAGTCAGTGACATCAGGTAAAAATACCACAGCGCGAGTTATCAGTTTTCCCGTTTCTAAAATTAGTCAGATCTGTCAATACTCAACGGTCAGTTGGGAGCAGTTTTTTTCAAGCTCGCCGACGAGACGTTTAAGGATCATTGCCTCAACAGTCCAGTTGTGCCGTTTCGAGGCGCGCTCCAAGTCATAGTCGTGATTGGTACCGGGGACACCAAAGGAAAAGCCCGCAATGTGGCCGCCAAAAGATTGCGGGTTACGGGTCGTGATATCAGCAACCATTGCGACAATAAGAAGACCGGCGGATGGACTGGTTCCAAGCTCTGTATAGAGTGACCGCCACAATGATCTGGGCAACGTATAAATTGCAGCATGATTCTCATTAGCAATAAATTTCATCCAAACACGGCTTCTGCGATAAAAAATACTATTTCCAGTAATGCAAATACAGTTGGTATTTTTTGTCTCCTCGATTTTCCATGACGGAGTAACTACATGGACTGATGCTATGTCAGTAATTCTCGAACTTTTAAGGTAACTGTTAAAGTAGAATTTGCACCATTCAACCGGCGTGTCTTTAAGAGAACCACCGGGAGCGTTGCCAACAATGGAAAACCCACCCGCATCCAGCAAACGTTGTTCGATCGTGACACCCGCTGGATTGATGGCTGCGTCAAGGTAATCGATACAGCTCTTTTCGGCTGCATTTAGTTTTGGTACAGGTAGTTTCGACTGTTTGCAAAAAGACAGAACGTGGTAGAACTTCTTCATCGCAGATGATGAACCACTGAGGGATGAAAGCACATCCCACGCCGCAGATTCATCACCTAATTGTAAATACAGAGACGCAAGATAGTAGGCGTTAACCGGTGATTTATGTAATTCGGGTAAATATCGGAATTGATCAAGGAGACTGGCATCGAAATCACCACTCGCGGCTAAACCGTCAAGCCGTTTATACAGCGTTCGTGCAGCGGGACGAAACAAAAGATATTCACTATTCACCAGCGCGCAGCCACACAGCTACCCTTGCGCGCTCTTCGCCCAAAGGGTGCGCGCCACAAATCGCAGTGCCCCGCTATTGGAATCCGAAAAGAATGCGCGCGGGTCATCCCGTAACTTGGCAATTTTTCTATCTACTCTGGTTTTCCGATCGAGTAAGTCAGATAACTTACTGCTCGGGGGAAGATGAGAAGACTTTATAACGGGGTCATCGATGGTATTTGAATAGTTCAGCAACCAGTCGTTATTTGTCTGTTGGTGATCGTCCTCGGCACTGGAATGATACAAGGCCCGATCAAGAGCTGTTACAGAATTTTCAACAATCTGACATGAAATATTTCCCGAGCCAGCTCCAATGTCTTTAATAACTTTAACCTGTCCTGCCTCATCCAGCACACCGCAACCCACCCTGGACAACTGCGCATGCAACACTTTAAAAATCGGGACCTTTCGAAATGCCTCGTCTGCAATCAACACGCATTCACAGCCGGTATAGGCAGCGTCCAGTACTCTCATCGAGTTGACGAATACAACAGTATTTGCCTGACGATATATATTGTGCAGCGTTACTGCATAACTCCAATCAGGCTCAACCATTTCTACCCTTACATCGTTACCTGCCTTCTTAATCAGCAACTTGCCAAAAACATCAAAAGCGTCTCTGCCGAGCACGACGACACGCGTTACGGCCATCTTTTCTATTACAATCAATATCGCATCAACAACAGACTGATCTCTAACTTCATCAGCATCAATAACAATAGTGTTTTCAAAACCTCTCATACGCAATTTATCACTACAGTTAGCATATACAATATCCGAGACTTCGGGTGCAGTCAGATCTGTATGGCACGCCCTGTCATCCGTGGCAGGCACAAGAATATGATTGAAAATAAATGATCCAGGAAAAGCAGCGCGGACCTTTAAACCTGACGCATTAAAGTCATCGATCTGTTTTTGCTGATTGTCTCTCCACATCTCTTTGTTTGATTTATTTTTTCGCAATAGATTCAAGCGACGCATTGCAGATGCTCCTGCAACAAGGGCATTCTCGCTCTGACTGAAAATCGCTCTGTTAACTCCTCAACCAAAGTGCCTTTGTTCTCACTGGTGATCGAATTAGCCAATACACCACTTAATGCGTTAAACCATCCATCTGTATCACTAACCAGACTAGCCAATTCATTTGCATGATCCTGCATATCCTGGTTTGTACTCGCAACCACAGGAGTACCCACGGACACCGACTCTATTAGCTTCACAGCAGACTTTGACTGGTTAAAAACGTTGTCTACCAAAGGTGCTATAGACACATCCACTTGCGCCAGAAGTTGCAGATAATCTCGGTAACCTGCAAACGGAAGGTGCATAACGTTCTCGAAATCTGCGTAATCACCTTTGTTAACTCTTCCAACAATGAGCAGTCTTACATCGTCACTAATAATTTCTTTTAAAGCTGGAATGACAGTCCTTAAATCCTTAGCATGACCTCTGCTGCCAGGAAAATAACCAATAGTTTTCGATTCATCGCTATTCTTGCGCATTACTGGTGGCAAAAAATAGAGCGGAAGCGAATTTGGCAACACAGAGATTTTTGCATGCGGAAAAATACCACGCAGTTTTTCATCAAGGAATGCTGTTGACACCAGAAAACTATCAAAACACCGCGCAGCTTTAAACGTGTTTTCGAACTGTCGCTCTACTTTGTCGATTGCACGATTACCACTAACATAGAGCGGGCTGTATTGTGCAAAATCACGGTGAAAGATCAGATCATCATAATCCGCATGAATTTGAACAGATGCATCGTTGCAGCACTTTACTGCATGCTCAAAGCGCTTATTCCATACGGGACGGTGAAATACGACGTGATCATAACTTTGAAGCAACTCTTGTGTAATATGCTCCATCGACGCCACTACAGCACTATCGCCAGCGGCCAGCAATGCGTCTGCGTAGTGGAAGCAACGATGCCTTGCTGAAGGATGCTGCCAGGCGCGTTGTCCATATCGGGTATCTGTCAAGTAGATTACTGACGCCACTTGAATTCCAGACCTTGTTAACCAGGTACTATAAGCGGGCTATTATTCAATTCGAATTTCCCATCCATAGTACGAATAGAAATTCGGTCTCCCGGCGCTATTTTTCCAAGTTCGTTCAGTTCTAAAGAAAAACCACACTTACCGTTTACATGAATACCTTTTCTCTGCAAATCTTCACGGTAGACATCCGCTTTGAATTGCTTAAGTTCATAATCATTAATATACACAGACAAGCTTGCAGGCTCGACAGATTCGCGATCAACCATCCACCCCATAAGTCTCCCCTGACTCATCTGACCAACACTGCCACAAAACCGCTTAACGGTTTTAAACGAATGCTCCTCCGAGGATGACTGTTTCTTGAAACTCTCAGTGGCCACACGATATAACTCTACATCTTTTTGGTTTAACTCTTCAATCTCGGCGAGTTCGTCGGATGTTGCCACACTACCTGCCAGGTCTTTATATTTCCCAACGTTAAGCTTCACCATCGGAAAATTAGTGCCGTAGCGCCTGTTAAACATTTCAAGGCTTGCCTGATAGTCTTCGGTGATACCGAAAAAATCGATATCTGCGGGAACGCAACCTGACATTATTTTATGCTGACGATTCTGGCAGTGAGGGCGAGAATAGAACTCTCTCAAATCCCCTTTGAAGCCGTAGTGCGATGCAAAATGAACATACTCCGAGACCACACGATCAACCGGATTGCGGAAAAATGTCATAACTGGCGAATCAGGGAATATCTCTCTGTATTTAGCCAACTTAAAATGGCCTGTCAGGAAACTATGTTCTACACCCGCTTTTCTAAGCTTTGCAATATCTTTGGCCGTGTAGAAAGCATCTTTAATGTCATCTGATGTAGCTGGCGATTCTTCACCATAGTCGCTCAATACTCGCTCCGGGCCGAAGTACTGTTCAGCACTCTTTCTGAAACTGGTACCCGCAGTCTTGGGGATATGGAGATAAATAATGGGCAATTGCATCTATATCTACCGCTATGCTGCTAGCGAGAAATCTTCTCGCGCCAAGGTAAGATTACGATTATAAGCGGGATCGGATTCAAGTAAATCACCCCACTGACTTTGCATATACGAGGCTTCGCTCTTGAACCGCTGCTGTTTTTCCTGAGTGTTTTCATGACCACGGCTGACAGATTCGTGATGATACAGCAAAGCGTATGGAGTCCATACATTGCGCAACCCCAGCGATCGAACACGTAAGCAAAAATCAACGTCGTTAAATGCAACCTTGAGGTTACTTTCATTCAACCCGCCAACCTGCTGATAGAGCGATTTCTCGACCGTCAGACATGCCGCGGTGACTGCAGACATATTTTGCGTCAGATGTAATCTCGAGAAATACCCGGCTGATTCCGCATCGAAATACTTATGTGCATGCCCGGCCACACCACCAATCCCAAGAATCACTCCTGCGTGTTGCACCATATTGTTCTTGTACAGAAGCTTAGCTCCCACGCATCCAACCTCCGTGCGAAGTGCATGACCTGCCATTTCCCGAAGCCAGTCTTTTTCAATCACTTCGATGTCATTATTCATCAGGGTAATCACACTGCCATTTGCCTGAGACACGGCAAAATTATTGATAGCGGAATAATTGAATTCCCCTTCATAGCTAAGAATACGCACGTTTTCCTGCATATTTAATTGCTCAAAATAATCAAGCGTTGATTGCTCCGTTGAATCATTGTCTACAATAATTATTTCGTAGTCGGGATAATCAGTAAGTCGCAGCACACTGTCAACACACTGAGATAGAACATCCAGTCTGTCTCTGGTCGGAATAATAATACTGACTTTGGGAGCAGTTGCCGGCAGATTCCACATCACACGGTAAGTGTTCGGGTATTTACCCGCTTCAACCACCGCATTCGAACCAATGCGCGACAAATGATCCTCGATAGCAGCAACACCACTATCTGTCGTATAATTTTTAGCACTGGCGATGGATGCTGTAGATCCTTCCGCCATTCGCCAGTGGTACAGAATTTTCGGGATATGTTTAACCTGATCATCGTCAACCACCTCCATAACACGCAACAACAAGTCATGATCCTGTGCACCTTCAAAACCGGTACGACAACCGCCTACCTGTTGAATAACATCTCGTCGCAAAGCAACAAGGTGACAAATGTAGTTTTGTGAAAGTAATAGATCCGGATTCCAGTCCGACTTAAAGTGCGGATCTACACGCGCACCAGTACTGTCGATTTTGTCTTCATCGGAGTAGATCAATTTCAGCGCCGAGTTGTCAATGACCGCTTTCGCCACCTCATGTAACGCATGATCAGCCAACAGATCATCATGATCTAGAAATATACAATAATCTCCACTCGCAAGCTTAAGTGCTGCATTGGTATTATTCGCAATGCCAGCGCTTTTCTGCACAAAAGCAGCAGCAATTCTTGCATCGCTATCGACCCACAATTTTATTGCATCTCTCACAGCTTCAGAGTCTGAACCGTCGTCAGAAATACACAGCTGCCAGTTTGAGTAACTCTGTGTGATGACAGACTGAATAGCCGCATTTAGAAGTTCTACATCACTGTTGTACGTTGGCATTACTACTGAGATCAATGGTCGAGTGGCACCGCCATCAATTTCAATTACATTATTTTTTGATGGTATTTCCAAAACCTCGACGTTCTCAATCCATTTACTGTAGTTATGGCTTCGCATCGGGTTGGCAAACAACGCCGAGTACTTTCTTTCAAGTACAGATTGGTACTTTTGTCCCGCGTTCTCGGCTTGCTGTTTTAGCATCTGCCTGGTAGCGGAAACTGAATCCTCATGGTTGGACGGGTTCCAGCGCATCAGCTTGGTGATCATCCGCTTCTCTGCAAATTTAAAAGTTACAGGGCTCACTGTGAATTCAAGAATACTAAATTGTCCGGGACTGCTTAACGGATCAAATCGAATACCATGCGCTTTGCGATCAAATTTAACGATGCGTTTACAAATTTTTCTGGATTGATACGGTATTTTGATCGCTTCATCTTCCAGGTGACCCATACCGTGATTAATGTAGAATTTGGCAGTATCAAATACATTGCTGCATTCGATTTCGAGCGTGATCATGTACCAGCCGGTATGCAGATCGATCAGCGGAAATTCACACGCGAATTGTGGATCCTCACCAGTCGAGGTCCAAACACCTGTGTTGCCCTTGTGGCGCTCACGTATATCATTGACAGGCTTCAAGCGAGGTCTGATACGGGGCGTCAACCGCGCAACCGGTGCCAGCACGCTTTTTATTTTTTTTATTTTTGACGTGTTGAGATTCATTGACTCATTCGCAAGCACAACAGGACATGCATCACTTGTTATCAGGCAATGTCAATCAATCGATCACCGTGACGGTGGTATTAAAAAAATCGGTACCAAACCAAACAACTGAGCACACCAGTTAACGCAATCTCTGCGCCGATTTGAGGCATGATGCCCAGAAAATGTGAAATCGAGCGACGGCGGGTCAGAATATAAGGGCTATGCGACCATTAGCTGTCACTAAAGGCTCAGTACGACCCTGGTTGCGATTGCGATTCTGTATACGATCTCGGTAATACTGGACGCAAGCTGCAAGTTCTTGGTTGGCGCTTCCGGTAACACCAATAGCTCATCACCAGACTCAACCGGAGCATCACCAGCGTCAATTACCCGACCATCCTGTTTGACCAGCAAGATGTTGGTACGATTAGCATTATTTGAAAAGCCGCCTGCTCTGGAAATATAATCCTTAACCGAATTACCTTTCTCCCACAAGAATGCCCTCGGTAATCGAACTTCTCCGGAAACCAACACACTCGGGCTTCTGCGAGGAATAAATATCGTATCGTCGTTCTCCAGCACGATGTCAGCAATCTCATTTTCAGCCACCACTACTAAGGTACCCTGAGGTTCAACCAATGAACCTTTTGCTACAAAGGCTTCAATCAGTTCTGCCTCTTGAACCCTGATACGGGATTCAGCATCGGTACTGGACGATGCCGTGAAATACTCTGCTTCAAGACGCCTGAGACTATTTTCTATAGCGCTTTTCTGACGGACCGCGATACTTTTTCTTTTAACAAAAATCCGCTCGTAGGCGCTGAGCTTAGGATCTACTTCTATAAGATCCAGTACTTGCAGGAGTGTCGCACGTCTATTGACAGTAACTGCTGATGCACCGTTGAATGTGCCGTCGAT
>CAYPDN010000022.1:10927-22544 GCA_964409445.1 uncultured Granulosicoccaceae bacterium | reverse complement strand
CAGCAAAGATCAATTCCAGGTTAGAAACATTGCGCTGGAAAGCCGACTCTTTCACGAATAAGGCTAATTACACGTCGTCAATATGTCCTCCGATGGGTCCAACAGACGGAAATTCCGACCGGTAATAGCAACTCTCCGGACCTATGCTGCCAGGTGCTATGTTGAATCGAGATAATAATTTTCGCCATCCTTGTGCAATCGCTTCTTCGCAACCAGACACTCTATGGTGGCAAGCAGACTTCTGGTGGCTGCAGGATACATTGCAGGATCAAGTTCGCTATACACTACTGGCAACATGGCGTTCAGCGTACGCACTCCGGACACAACACAATCAATGACCTGTTGCTCACGCTCCAGTCTGTGTTCATATAGCGCTTGTACATAGCTGTTCGGTGATGTTATCGGCGCGCCGTGCGTCGGATAGTAGATGTTGTCATCACGAGCCAGCAATCGATCGAGCGTCTGCATGTAAGCAACCATATTTCCATCCGGTGGCGATACGATAGTGGTAGACCATCCCATCACAGCATCGCCACAAAAAAGTGCTCTTTCAGACGGCAAATAAAAACTCAGGTGATTAGCCGCATGACCGGGACTAAAAACACCGGTCAGTGACCAGCTTTCAGATTCAAGTGTTTGTCCATCAGCCAGTTTTTCATCCGGCTCAAATTGCCAGTCAGCACCGAAGTCTGATTCATCCCGAGCGCGTCCAAGTCCGTGCTTGCCGAACGCATAAGTTTTGGCATCTGTCTGTTGTTGCAGCAACACACAACCAGGTGAATGATCAACATGGGTATGAGTGACGAGAATATGAGTGATGGTCTCACCTCGAGTGGCATTTAGTATTGCGTCTATATGGGTGCGGTCGGCAGGACCGGGATCAATGATCGCAACCCTGTCACGCCCGACAATATAGGTTCCTGTTCCATGCAAGGTGAACGGACTCGGGTTATTGGCGATGACCCGTCTGACCAATGGTGAAAGCTGATCGACCCTGCCGTATTCAAACTCGAGGTGTTTTTGAAACGGAATATCTACCGCCATAGTCATCACTCAAACAAAAAATAAGAATCACACAACTCATAGAGCTATTTCCAGTATCACCGTAAAATATCTCTAAACTGTCTTCTGCAGACACGTTAAAATAAGTCTTCAGACATAGAAGCCCTGTAACCATCAATGAATATCCTGATCATCGGTTCCGGCGGGCGCGAGCATGCGCTTGCATGGAAAGTCGCCCAATCACCAGAAGCTCAAAATATCTACGTCGCGCCGGGCAATGCAGGCACAGAACTCGAATCTGCAATGAGCAATGTTGATATTCAGGCTGACGATATCAATGCGCTGGTCAAATTCGCATCGGAAAACAGAATTGGTTTGACCATCGTGGGACCAGAAGTACCGTTGGTGGCAGGTATTGTTGATCAATTTCAGGCTGCCGACCTAAGAATCTTCGGACCTTCCGCAAAAGCCGCGCAACTGGAGGGCAGCAAGTCATTTTGCAAAGATTTTCTGGCGCGCCACAACATCCCGACAGCGGCCTACAGCGTATTTACCGATCTGGACAAAGCCTGCGAATACATCAATGAATGCACAGCACCCATGGTAGTAAAAGCAGACGGATTAGCGGCCGGCAAAGGTGTTGTAATTGCAGAAACAAAGGAACAGGCAATCGCTGCTGCCACCGATATGCTTGCAGAAAATCGCTTTGGAGATGCCGGCAGCAAAGTTGTTGTAGAAGAATTTCTTGAAGGCACTGAACTCAGTTTTATCTGCATGGTTGACGGTAAAAACTGTCTGCCGATGGCAACATCACAGGATCACAAAGCTCGCGATGACGGCGACACCGGCCCCAACACCGGTGGTATGGGCGCATACTCCCCCGCAGTCGCAGAGACCGAAGAACTCAATGCGACAGTTATGCAAAGCGTTATTGAACCGACCATCAAAGGCATGGCTGATGACGGCAATACCTTTACCGGCTTTTTGTACGCCGGCCTGATGATAAGCCCGCAAGGTGACGCACGCGTGCTGGAGTACAACGTAAGATTCGGCGATCCTGAAACGCAACCTATCATGATGCGTTTGCAGTCTGATCTGGTCAGCCTCTGCAACGCGGCAATTGATGGCAAGCTTGATCGGGTAACCGCTGAGTGGTCGGAAGATAATGCAGTGGGTGTAGTACTGGCAGCGGGTGGTTACCCTGCAAGTTATGCTAAAGGTGATACGATTAGCGGATTAAACGATGTGGCAAGCGTTGACGAACAATCAAATAACACCAAAGTGTTTCACGCCGGAACAAAAACCGATAATGGTAGCGTCGTTACCAGCGGTGGTCGGGTGCTTTGCGTAACAGCAACAGGCGCAACGGTTAAAGATGCCCAGTTAAGTGCCTATGCCGCTGTAAATAAAATCAGTTTTAACAAGATGTATTGTCGACGCGATATTGCCTATAGAGCGATCGAATGACAATTAAAGATATAAACCCGGATTAGCCCCGGATTAACCCTTCATTGCATCAAAGAATTCATCATTGGTTTTAGTCTGCTGCAAACGGCCCATCAAAAACTCCATCGCTTCAATTTCATCCATCGGGTGAAGAAATTTTCGCAATATCCAGATCTTCTGTAATTCTTCAGGGCTAATCATCAATTCTTCGCGACGTGTACCGGAACGGTTGACGCTAATTGCCGGAAAGGTACGCTTTTCAGCGATACGGCGGTCGAGGTGCAGCTCCATGTTACCGGTGCCTTTAAATTCCTCGTAGATCACTTCATCCATTTTTGATCCGGTATCTACCAGCGTGGTTGCAACAATAGTCAGGCTGCCGCCCTCTTCAATGTTTCTGGCGGCACCAAAAAAGCGTTTCGGCCGATGCAGTGCATGGGCATCAACACCACCGGTTAACACCTTGCCTGATGAAGGAATAACTGTGTTGTAAGCGCGAGCAAGACGAGTAATAGAGTCGAGAAGAATAACAACATCCTTTTTGTGCTCTACAAGTCGCTTGGCTTTTTCAATAACCATTTCCGCCACCTGAACGTGACGACTGGCAGGTTCATCAAAAGTACTTGAAACCACTTCGCCCTGAACCATTCGTTCCATCTCGGTGACTTCTTCCGGACGTTCATCAATCAGCAATACAATCAACTTACAGTCGGGATCGTTGTGCGCGATGCTCTGTGCAATGTTCTGCAGGATCATTGTCTTACCCGCTTTAGGCGGAGACACAATCAATGCGCGCTGACCTTTACCAATTGGCGCTACAAAGTCGATAGTTCGAGCAGTAATGTCTTCCGTGCTGCCATTTCCCAGTTCAAGAGTGAGGCGCTCTGTTGCATGCAATGGTGTGAGGTTTTCAAAAAGAACTTTGTTGCGTGCCTCCTCCGGTGCACCAAAGTTAATCTCATCAACTTTGAGCAAAGCAAAGTAACGCTCACCATCTTTAGGAGGTCTGATCTTGCCGGAGATTGTGTCACCGGTGCGCAAATTAAATCGTCGAATCTGGCTTGGTGAGACATAAATGTCGTCCGGCCCCGCCAGATACGAACTATCTGCCGAGCGCAGAAACCCGAAGCCATCCTGAAGTATCTCCAGTACACCACCACCAAAAATATCCTCACCCTTTTTCGAGTGCGCTTTAAGCAAAGAGAAAATAATGTCTTGCTTGCGAGACCGGGCAACACCGTCAAGCCCTGCGGTTTGCGCCAATTCGACCAACTCACTGGCGGATTTCTTCTTTAGGTCGGTAAGGTTCATAATTGTGCGGAATGCTTGTAGGTGGGAGGTTGCAAGCCGGGTCATTGGACGGGCTTGTCGAGAGAAGGTTTTTTCAGATTCGCAGCTAGAGGTGTGCGAAATAATGGGAAAGCGAGATTTCGGAACACTATCACGCACATTACCGCACGTCTAGCGATCTTAGAGATAGTTAATATCAGCGAGTTTAGTGCAAACGCGCAAAAACGCAACCCGTACGGCAGCCCAAAATGCAGATAAGGGGTCGAAATCCGCCTCGATTTCGATCTTTAGATATTACTGTGACCAGATGCTGTAACAAGAACGGCGTATGAGCACATACGCCGATCCGACAAGCTTCAGTTGTTTGTCTCAGGAATTACTGTCAATAAACGAGGCCAGCTGTGTTTTCGACAAAGCACCTACTTTGGTTCCCTCAACCGAGCCGTTTTTAAACAGCATCAGCGTCGGGATACCCCGAATCCCGTACTTGGGAGGCGTATTTTGGTTGTTGTCTATGTTGAGCTTGGCGATTTTGACTTTGTCGCCGTATTCTTCGGCAATTTCATCGAGAATCGGCGCGATCATTTTACAGGGACCACACCATTCAGCCCAGTAATCAACGAGTACAGGCACATCTGACTGCAATACTTCCGCATCAAAGTTGTCGTCTGTGACTTCGACAATATTCTGGTGCACTGGGTTTCTCCTTCAAAATGAAACATCGGGGACAGGCCCATAATGATATGGCGACGGCGAGAAAAAACAAGCAGGATTACGACAATATTAGTCACCTTGCCCAACGATGCTGACTAGTCAGCACGCTTGAGCGAGAAATAAGCTATGCTCCGCGCATGAAATCCAATTATCTGACGTCCGTCAGTTTCAGCGATTTTGCGCTGAGCCCTGATCTGGATTCTGCACTAAGTAAAGCAGGATTCAGCCATTGCACAGAAATCCAGCAGCTGTCATTGCCATTGATGCTCGAAGGCAAGGATATCGCAGCTCAGTCGCAAACCGGCACAGGCAAGACAGCAGCATTTCTGCTCGGTATGTACCAGTATCTGCTGGACAATCCCAGAGAGGAAGAACCGGCAACCCAGAAGACTACCGAGTTGAGAGCAATTATCCTTGCACCAACCCGTGAGCTCGCGATACAAATTCATAAAGATGCAGAGCAGCTCGGCGCCAATATGGATTTTAAAACGGTGCTTGCCTACGGTGGCACTGACTACGAAAAGCAACGGCGCAAAATCCAGGACGGTGCAGATGTACTGATAGGTACACCAGGTCGAATCATTGATTACTTCAAGCAGAAAGTTTTTTCGTTAAAAAAAATACAGGTCGTCGTACTTGATGAAGCAGACCGAATGTTTGATCTCGGTTTTATTGCCGATATTCGCTTCCTGCTCAGACGCATGCCAGACCCGGAGCAACGGCTGAATCTGCTCTTTTCGGCAACACTTTCGCATCGAGTGATGGAGCTTGCCTACGAGCATATGAACAATCCGGTCGGCCTGAAGACAGAGTCAGATCAGATAGCTGCAGAAAAAGTAAATCAATTGGTATTTCATCCCGCATCAGATGAAAAGATACCGTTATTGTTAGGTCTGATGAAAAGTATGCAACCTCAACGCAGCATTGTTTTTGTCAATACCAAGCGTGCAGCAGAGAAGGTCCAGGCCTTCCTGATAGGTAACGACATTCCAGCAGAAGTACTCTCCGGAGACGTGCGGCAGAACAAGCGCCAACGACTGATTCAGGAGCTCGCTTCCGGAAGTTTAAATACCCTGATTGCCACTGATGTTGCGGCGCGTGGTCTGCATATCGACGGTGTGACTCATGTTTTCAATTACGATCTGCCGCAAAACCCGGAAGACTATGTGCATCGCATCGGCAGAACCGCACGCGCCGGTGCTTCCGGTGACGCTATTTCATTTGCCTGTGAAGAATATGTTTTTTCTTTGCCTGAAATCGAAGAGCTTCTGGGTCACGAAATTGAATCAGGCCAGCTCACTGATGATCTACTGATCAAGCCAGCACCGCCGGCAAAAATCCAGAGAAATAAGCCACCCGAATCAGGCAAACGCAACAATCGCGGTGGAGGTGGCCGTGGCGGGGGCCATGGCGGCGGAAATAAAAATAATAACCGTGGTCGCAATCAAAACCGGCGTCGCAAACCCCAGTCTTCAAATTCAGGCTCATCAAAAAACTCTGGCAGCACAGCTAATGCCGGATCTCAAAACCAGTAACAAACCCGTTGTTGAGGTTTTGCAGACAGGCACACTGTGAATACCGACTCAGAGCAGATTGGTAACCAGCTTTGGCTTAAAAAAGATCAGTTGCCATCGCAATTCAGTTCTAATATCCAATAAAACTATTTATCATTAACGCCGATTGAAATTACGGAGCACGAAGCATGGACTTCGAATACGCCAGAGCCAACATGATTGAACAGCAAATACGTCCCTGGGATGTACTCGATCAGCGAGTGCTCGACGCATTGGCGGCGATTCCCCGTGAACTATTCCTGCCTGAAGAACACCAGGGCCTGGCCTATTCTGACACCCGCATTCCACTGGGTAACGGCCGCTATTCACTGAACCCGAATATTGAAGCGCGCCTGCTGCAGGCGGCGGTGTTAGAACCAGATGACCGCGCGCTTATCATTGGTTGCGGTACCGGCTACCTCGCGGCCTGCGCTGCAAAAATGTGCAAGCACGTCGAGTCTATCGACACCCAGGAAACGGTTAACGCAGAGGCACAGGAGAAATCAGCCAAATGCGGCATCGATAACATCAAGTTTTTTACCGGTGATCTGATTGCAGATCTGCCAGATAAAACGAGCTACGATGCGATCATTGTTAACGGTTCACTGCCTACAATCCCCGAGCGTCTCAAAACACGACTGACCCTCAATGGGCGCCTTATCATCACTATCGGTGATGAAAAACAACCGACCATGGAAACCTTTGTGATTCGCCGTATTGGCGACTCTGACTGGCTTGAGCAAAGTGTCCTGGATACACATATCCCAACCCTGATACCTGCAGAGCCAGTCGCTGAAAAGGGCGGATTCGTCTTTTAGAGATCATTCTCAAACGGCACTGATCAGTGCCTAACTGATTCCTAATATTCGTCCTTAGATTGAAGAATTGTCCATTTAGACAGATGTTCGCGCATTCGCCGAACGGAGCTGCGGCGCATACATATCGCGGGCCACATCCAGAAATTCAATCTAAAAAACAGTCAAAAAAAGCCCACAAATTCAAAATACCTTCTACATTCTAGGTAACAAGAAAAGAAAGTGCCGATGAAATGACGGCACTGCGTATTCGCTGTCCAGAATTTAGAGAATAATAAGATGAAATCGCGCCTGACGCTCACCTGCTGCCTGCCATTGGTAGTCGCAACCCCTCTGTTAATTTCACAGACTTCAAACGCCGCAAATCTCTCTGAAATCTACGCATTGGCGGAGGCCAGAGACTCAGTTATCCAGGCCAGTCGCGCTCAGTATGAGGCGGCCGTCGAGGCACTGCCGCTGGCAAGATCAGGCTTACTGCCTCAGGTTGCAGTCGCTGCAGACGCCGCAGTAAACGAAAGTAATGATGACAACAACGGTAGCTTTGGTTCTGACACCATCGGCGCTTCTGTGACTCAGCCGGTTTTCAACCTCACAGCATCACGGTCGTTTAAGCGGGCCAAAACAACAGTCGCTCAAGCTAAGGCAACTCTCGACGATGCGGAACAAACACTGTTGTTCAGAACATCACAGGCCTACTTCAACATACTAACCGCTCGGGAAGCCTACATCGCTGCGAAGTCATCGCGCGAAGCAACCGCCAGCCAAACAGAACAGGCAGAGCGACGATTTGACGTTGGTCTATCAGCTATAACCGATGTAAAAGAAGCACAGGCACAACTTGACCTTGCTGTAGCTCGCGAAGTCGTTGCCGAAAATCAACTCGCACTTGCAAAAGAAGCCATGCGAGTAATTATCAATCAGGAAGTGCCACGACTTGACGGGCTTAAAGACGATGCAGAACTCACTGCTCCGGAACCCGCTTCAATTGACGAGTGGATTGCAGTAGCTATTGAAAATAACCCACAACTGGACGTTGCACGTAAAGACTTCGACCTCGCCAAGGTTGACGTCAGTCTTGAGCGCGCCGGACGCTTCCCGACTGTCGCTCTCACAGGTGGTTATCAGGATTTGAACACAGACAGTATTTCAACAATAGACAATGAGTCAGGTCAGATAAGCCTGCAGCTTGAATACGCAATTTTTACCAGTGGTCGCACCAGTTCATTGATCAGGCAGGCTAAGTCACAGTCTGACCAGGCTTCTTTTAATCTTGAAACTGTCCGACGCGCTGTGGTTCAGGAGACACGTGATGCTTACCTGACAGTACTTTCTGATATAAGCCAGAGTAATGCACTGCAAAAAGCACTTAACTCTACCGAGGTTGCGAAAGACGCAACACAAGCGGGTTTTGATGCCGGTACACGTACAGCAGTTGAAGTATTGGTTTCACTTCAGGATACCTTTAACGCTTACGCAGACTACGCTGCTGCAAGACACCAATACGTTATTAGCAGCCTTGAACTAAGACTTGCCGCTGGAATTCTTGCTCGAAAACATATCGACTCCATCAGCAATTCACTAAGCCCCGGAAAATAATTCTGGCGCTGGCCTGATACAAGGTTCTGAAAAAAGACTGGCAACGCCAGTCTTTTTTTTTGCCTGCTGCAAAGGGGTTTTTAATCCAGTTTATCTCTGGACGCTTTACGCTGAAGTCTCCACTACCCTGCCCTTACTGAACCGCTGCACGCACACTACAACCCGCTTTACTGCAACCTATGGAATTCTAATCTTCCACAAGCATAAAGTGCGTACCGCAGTAAGGGCAATTCGCTTCCTTCTTTTCTTCAAGCGGTATGTATACCCGCGGATGAGAATTCCAGAGGCCCATTTCTTCCGTCGGACAGTACGCGGGCAAATCAGATCTTTTAACCTGCACCGATTCTTCAACGTTCTTATTTTGTTCAGTCATCAGACTATTGTACCTTGAAAAGAAATACCGGGCACAGCTAGACGTATGTCAGCCAGGAGTCATGCTTCTTTGATTTGCCTTCTACCGCATTAAAAAACATCGATTGAAGTTTTTCGGTAATCGGGCCGCGTGAACCATTACCAATACTGCGATTGTCGACTTCCCTGATAGGTGTAATTTCAGCCGCGGTGCCACTGAAAAATGCCTCATCCGAGATATACACTTCATCGCGGGTTATTCTTCTCTCGACAATCGGCACATCTATCTCTGCCGCCAGTTCCATAACAGTCTGGCGGGTGATGCCGTCAAGCGCCGACGTGAGATCAGGTGTATGAATCACTCCGTCGCGGATTATAAAAAAGTTCTCACCGGACCCTTCGGCAACATAACCTTCATTGTCGAGCAACAGCGCTTCGTCATAGCCGTCCTGCAGAGCTTCCTGCAGTGCCAGCATCGAATTCATGTACTGACCATTCGCTTTAGCTTTGCACATGGCAATATTGACGTGATGACGAGTGAAGGATGACGTTTTAATGCGGATACCACGCTCCATGTTTTCCGCACCCAAATAAGCGCCCCACTCCCACGCGGCTATCATGCAATGCACCGAGAGGTTGTCTGCTCGCAGACCCATTCCTTCACTGCCATAAAAGCACATTGGTCTGAGGTAGGCCGAGTCGAGTTTGTTTTCCCTTACGACTGTTTTTTGTACTTCACACAGTTCATCAAAACCGTACGGTATTTCCATACGTAGAATTTTTGCCGAGTTAAACAGGCGCTTTGTATGTTGTTCCAGCTTGAAAATCGCCGGACCCTTCGGTGTCTCGTAGGCGCGCACACCTTCAAACACACCCATGCCATAGTGCAACGTGTGGGTGAGCACATGGACTGTTGCTTCGCGCCAGGGTACCAGCTCGCCATCGAGCCATATGACGCCATCTCTATCTGCCATGGACATAGGTTGTCTCCAAATCAGTCCGCCTGCCGCGGGAACAACCCGGGTGACGATTTACATCAATAAATTGTTGCCAGCAATGTACCGCCACGCCAGCCCTTCGAGCCTGCGCACATTGTCAGAAGGATCCAGTAATTTGCGCTGCTTTCGGGTGTGCTTAAAACCGAATATTGAACCACAAACTCAATATCTGCGATACCACCATGGCGTTGCTTTAACTCAATATTTACAGCACCGCGACGGTCGAGTTCGCGACATTTCCAAGCCTCTTCTGTACCAATACCGGATTTCAGTGTTTCCGTTCCACCCGGCTGATGCAAGAACCGGTACCCTAAGATTTTTTACCGTACAATTCGATAACTACCAGGGCACGGTGCCGGCAGACGCTGCGTGACAGCAGATCCAGTAAGATTGGAGCTTCCCGTCACGGCAGGCATCAGGCAAGACAATCAGGATAAAAGCAAAATTGAATCAGTTCGAGCTCAATCAGGTCAGTGTGGAGTTACAGTCACACCCGATAGTGCACGATGTCAGCTTCTCGCTGCTTAAAGGGCAGATCGGCTGCCTGCTCGGCCCCAGTGGCTCAGGTAAAACAACACTCTTGCGTGCCATCGCAGGCTTCCAAAGTATCTGTGCCGGCAACATCACCATCCGTGGTGAAACCGTCAGTGATACCGGCTCAATGCTGCCAGCGGAAAAGCGGCGTATCGGCATGATGTTTCAGGACCTGGCACTTTTTCCACACTTGAGCGTTGCAGATAATATCGCCTTCGGGCTAAACGACAAAAAGCGGGAATGCAATAAACGAGTCGATGAACTGCTGACCATCGTCAATATGCAATCGCTAAAAAATCAGTACCCGCATGAGCTGTCAGGCGGTCAGCAGCAGCGCGTCGCACTGATGCGTGCAATGGCGCCAAAACCGGATCTGATGCTACTCGATGAACCGTTCAGCGCTCAGGATACCGAGCTGCGCGTTCAGCTGGTACAGGAAGTCAGAGACATTCTTAAAGAAGACGGTGTCACAGCAATTCTGGTTACCCACGATCAAAACGAAGCGTTCGCAATCGCAGATTCAATCGGTGTGTTACACGAGGGCCGATTATCGCAGTGGGATTCAGCCTACAACCTGTACCACACACCGGCTAATCGCTTTGTTGCAGACTTCGTCGGCGAGGGAGTTTTTATCTGCGGCAACATTATTGACAACAATACAGTCCAAACGGAGCTTGGAAATGTAAACGGTGAGCTCTCAACGGACTTACCACGCGGAGAACAGGTCGATCTGTTAATCAGACCAGATGATATTTTTCACGACGACTACAGTACCTTTCGCGGTACGGTGTTAAAGAAAAGTTTTCGCGGTGCAGACCACCTCTACACATTGAGAATGCCGGGTGGAACTAACGTTATGTGCCTGGCCCCCAGCCACCATGATCATAAAATTGGTGAAAGCATCGGCGTCAGACTGCGACTGGATCACCTGGTTGCATTTCCAAGTAACGCGTAAAAATTCAGCTGGTCTTTTTCTGGGCACGCTTTAAAAAAACACTCATTTCTTTAGCAGCCTGTTTATCACCTCTGCCCTCGGCGACCACAATGCCCTGCTCGTAGGTTCGAACTGCATTGGCATAGTCTTCGGTATCAAAGTAACAACGGCCGAGTAGCTTCCATGCAGCGCTGTACTGATCATCTAATTCCAGCGCTTTGACCAAATGCTCTATTGCATCTGCCGGTCGCGACTCAGACACATAGGCATTCGCCAGCGAATAACGCAGTAATGCACTGTCCGGACCTTTAGCCAACATTGACTCAAACGTTTCAACACCAGGCATATTAATAGCTCCCTTTATTGATTACTCTGGTTGATTAC
>CAYPDN010000022.1:0-10827 GCA_964409445.1 uncultured Granulosicoccaceae bacterium | reverse complement strand
GATTATTCAGGCATGCAACCACTGCTGAAAACGCGGTTTCCTGATCAAGGCCTGTGGCCATTAAAAACAACAGCATTACTGTAAGAATCATGACGTATGCTGCAAAAAATCCCCACACTGCATCAATGACACGGGGAGGCACAGATTTGCGACCAAGCTTTACCGGTATAACCGCATGCGGGTGCACCATTCTAACAAGTTCCCGCATGCCCTGTTTTATCAATAACATCACACGCTTTACTTTCATGCCGCCACCGGTGGACCCGGCACAACCGCCAACAAAACTTGCAAACAATAAAAGTACCGGTAAAAAACCCGGCCAGTTAAAATACTCGGCAGTTGTAAAACCGGTGGTGGTGGCAATCGATACCACCTGAAACATACCGCGAAAAAACGAGTTGCTAAAATCGGCGGTTTCGGTGGCATACAAATATCCGACTGTCACTACCCCTAAAAAGAACAATATTCCTACGTAAGTCTTAAACTCTGCATCTTCAATGTAGGAGCCAAGTGACATTGAGCGCAGAGCAAGATAGTGCAGTGCGAAGTTAACACCGGAGATAAACATAAATATCACAGCAACCATCTCAATCGCATTGCTCTGAAAATACCCAATACTCTGGTCGTGAGTAGAAAACCCACCGATAGCAACCGTCGAGAAACTGTGTCCGACCGCATCAAATAAAGACATACCTGCCATCCAGTAGGCAATCATGCACGCGACAGTAAGCCCCAGATAGATATACCAGAGCAGCTTTGCAGTCTCGGCAACCCGGGGGGTAATTTTTTCTTTTTGCGGGCCCGGTGTTTCAGCCCTGAAAAGCTGCATGCCTCCCATACCCAGAAGCGGAAGGATGGCTACAGCCAATACAATAATCCCCATACCGCCGAGCCATTGCACCAATTGCCGGTACAACAATATGCCCTGAGGCAATGTATCAAGGCCAACAATCACCGTGGCACCAGTTGTGGTGAAGCCTGACATAGACTCAAAGATACTTTGCGCAATACTCAGGTTTAATTTTTCATCGAGATATAGCGGCACCGCACCGAACAAACCAAGCACGGTCCAGAACATCACAACGATGACGTAACCATCCGTAAGTTTAATCGGTGACTGTAACTTGCGCAGCGGTAAATAGGTTGCCAATCCAATTGCCAGCGTGACAGCGAAGGCTACAAAAAATGACTGAGCAGACCCATCTCGGTAGTACAGGGACACCAGACCCGGTATAAACATCGTTACGCTGAATATGGACAGCAGCAGACCAAGGACTTTTAGGACGATAAAGACCTGCATTACACAGCACTACCATTCATGCATGGTAAAAGTACAAACTGAATCGATCGCATTAGTACGTCACACCAACCTGAAACAGATCTTCAACTGCGGGAATCAATTTTTTATCTACCACAAACACGATCACATGATCCTCTGCTTCAATTTCAAGATCCTTTTCACCTATTATCACCTGGTTACCTCTGACGACAGCACCAATGATAGTCCCGTCTTCGAGCGGCAGCTCGGATATTTTACAACCAACCACCTCCGAGGTTTCTTTATCTCCGTGAGCTATCGCTTCAAGCGCCTCAGCCATTCCGCGTCGCAGAGAGTGTACCGCTACTACATCGCCGCGCCTCACATGCCGCAACAGTGCACCAATAGTTACATTATGGGGCGAGATTGCCACATCGATAAAACCACGCTCGACAAGGTCGACATAAGCCGGCCGGTTAATCAGTGACATCACGCTTCTGGCACCCATCTTCCGCGCTACCATCGCAGACAAAATATTTGCTTCATCATCATTGGTCAGAGCACAGAAAAGATCCATTGAACTGATATTTTCCTCAAGCAGTAAATCCTGGTCCGCTACATCGCCACACAACACCAATGAGTTATGCAACTGTTCACCCAGCTGCTCTGCCCGCTCAGTGTTTTTCTCAACCATCTTTACCCGATACCTGTATTCCAGGCGTTGCGCCAGCGCCATACCAATATTGCCTCCACCGGCAATCATCAGATGCTTCGATGGCTTATCCGGCTGATGGAACTGCTCCATGATCGACACGGTATGACCTTTGGCTGCAATATAAAAGACAATGTCATCTTCTTTAATAATTGCCTCACCAGGCATTACCGGCTCGTTGTCTCGAAAAATTGCAGCGATACAAACACCAACGTTTGGCAACAATCCATGGATTGCTTCTGAAGGTTGTCCGGTCATTGGCGCTGATGCCTCTGCAATAACGCCTACCAGTCTGACTCGACCATCAGCAAAGTCGACCACCTGCAAAGCGCCCGGGTGTTGAATAATTCTTTCAATATGATCGGTGACCAGTTTCTCGGGACTGATCAACACATCAATCGGTATATGTTTCTTTTGAAACAAGGTTTCTTTTTCGGTCAAAAATTCCTGCGAACGCACACGCGCAATTCTGCTGGTTGTTCTGAACAACGTATAGGCGATCTGGCAGGCAATCATGTTTGTCTCATCGCTGTTAGTGGCAGCGATGATCATATCTGCATCTTCGGCCCCGGCCATGCGCAGAACATTGGGATGTGCTGCGTGACCAAAGACAGTATTCAGATCAATACGGTTTTGCAATTCCTGCAGCGTATTCATGTTTAAATCTACAACGGTAACATCGTTGTTTTCAGCAGCGAGATTCTGGGCAACAGTAGAACCCACCTGTCCGGCACCGAGCACTATGATCTTCAAACTTTAACCCTTATATTTAACGGTCTGGTATTTAACGGTCTGGTATTTAACCGGTCTGGCCGAGCTTCTGACGCATCGATACATACGGTTGTGATACATATAGCACCCCACTAGCCACGTTTGCGACCAGCCTGTATACCGACGCTGCGCAGCTTCCTGTAAAGATGGGTACGCTCCATACCAACAATACGAGCAAGCTCTACAATATTACCGTCGACGCGGTCCAACTGTCGCTGCAGATAGAGTTTTTCAAACTCAGCTCGAGCCTCTCGCAATGGCACATCCAGCGGTAAACGCATGGTATCTCCACTGACTTCGTAGCCGTTTTCCTGTTCTCGACCAACCAGCGTTTCAATTTCTGCTACGTCAATTTCTACATCGTCGCCCAATATCAACAAACGTTGCACAACATTAACCAATTCCAAAACGTTACCCGGCCAGTCTTTATTGCGCAGATGGTTTTGAGCCGCGACAGTAAAGTGACGGTAAGAAAGCCCCTCCTGCTCAACCAACCGATCCACGTAGTAGGTCAATAGTGCTGGAACATCCTCACGATGCTCGCGCAGCGGCAGGGTATTGATAACCAGCACAGCTAATCGATAGTAAAGCGGTTCATTAAAGTAACCCTGTGCAAGAAGCGCTGACAGATCTACTGCACTGGTGGCGATGATACGCGCATTAAATTCAACAGGTCGTGCAAGACCTCTGTCGATCTGTCCTTTTTCAAGTACATCGAGCAACAACGCTTGCCCTGCAGATGACAGCTCTTCAACATCAATCAGGCACAGAGTTCCACCATTGGCAGATTCAAGAAAGCCCGGGCTGTTGGCATCACCAAGCAGATCACGTTCCGCACTCGACTCAGACAAGCTGTCACAACGCAGGTGGATAAACGGCTGGTCGGCACGATCACTTGCATTATGGATTTGCTGTGCAATAAGGAGCTTACCAGTCGCCCGTTCACCCTGAACCAAAACGCCGGTTTCATTGACCGATGCAGTTTTTTCTATAGTCTCGCGCAGGCCCAAAATGTAGGAGCTGTTACCTGTGAGTTGCGGCAGGTTGCGATCACGTGTGGGATTTGGCGATGCATCCGACTTATTAAACGCGCTGATGGCTTTTTCTACGCTGAGCAATAGCCGCGCTAGTGACAATGGCTTTTCTATAAAGTCCACAGCGCCAAGTCTTGTTGCCTCGACTGCGGTCTCGACTGTTCCGTGACCGGAGATCATTACTACCGGAAAATTAAGTGCGCCCTGATCGCGCCACTCTTTAAGCAAACTGACCCCGTCCTGCTCCGGCATCCAGATATCCAGCAGCACCAGATCCGGAAGTTTTTCAGCTACAGCTTCACGTGCAGTTTTTGCATCTTCTGCAACTACCACGGCGTAGCCTTCGTCCTCCAGTATCTCCCGAACCAGATCACGTATATCCGGTTCATCGTCAACAACCATTACTAAGGACTGGCTCATGCAGCATCTCCGTGTAAGTTCGATTGTCGAAACGAGACTGGCAATTTCAATACGATCCGACCACCACCATAAGGAGCTTGCTTGTCACCATTCTCGGCGCGCACTGTGCCACCGTGTTCTTCAACAATTTTCTTGACAATAGCAAGGCCCAATCCGGTGCCTTTGTTTTTGGTAGTAACATACGGTTCAAACAACCGTTCACGAACCTCAGCGGCAAAACCCGGTCCGTTATCTTCAAATACAAGCTCTATAGATTCTGAATTCTGATCACTGACAAGCTCAGTGCTAATAACAAGCCTGCGATCTTCATTTTGATGCGAGACTTCGAAAGCGTTTTTAATAACATTGTGCAGAACCTGCCTGAGTCTGTCCGGATCGCACTGCAACAACGGTATACTTGTGTCAAGTTCAAGGTTGATTGCATCCCGATCTCCACCTTCACGATACAACCAGCAGGTCTCATTAATTAGCTCATTCACATTAACGGCAACAAAATCAGTCTGTGGAGTCGTCGCATAATCCGCAAATGCTTTAACCATTGATTTCATCGATTCAACCTGTTGCACAATTGTGTTGGTAAGTCTTTTCAACACAACAGAGTCATCACCCTGCAGTTTACTCGCATATTTATGCTGCAGACGCTCGGCAGAAAGCTGAATCGGTGTCAGAGGATTTTTAATTTCATGCGCCAGTCGACGTGCCACTTCGCTCCACGCAGCGTTGCGCTGTGCCTCCACCACATCACTGAAGTCATCAAATACCAATACATGACCTGACTGACCCGCCCCGTCGCCCTGAATTTTTGCACCACGACAGGTAACCAGCGCACGTTCGTCGATGTCGGTTAAATCGAGCTCAACACTCCAGTCTGCTTTGTCGGACTTAAGCAATGGCTCAATGCCGCTAAAGAATTGCTGAAGCAAACCATGATTTGCAGATTTATTTACGCTTTCTGTCCCGGAATCGGCTGGTGCCAATAATTGCAGTTCCTGCTGAGAGACTTTTAAAATTTGCGCAGCGCTTTCATTACAGGTGCGCACATTCTGATCTTCATCAAGAGTTATAACACCTGATGAAATCCGGCTTAAAACAAGTTCAAGATAAGATCGTTGCTCTTCAACCTGGCGCTGGCTGCTGGTGGCACTGGCTCTCGCACCTTCAATCTTATCCGTCATTTCATTGAAAGAATTAACCAGATAACCGAGCTCATCACGCCCCGATGTGTAGAGACGGGTAGAGTAATCACCAGCGGCCACCAAGCGTGTACCTTCAACCAGATCATGTACCGGCACCATCAGACGCCGCGCCGCGTAAAACGCAACCCAGACCGCCATCATTAAACTGAGAAACACGGCAAGTGTCAGAGTCGCGATAGAACTCTGTTTTAAAGGTTCGCGCAAGTAGGTCAGTTGCCGGTAGTTACGAAAGCTCTCCTGTACGTTGTCAGCTAATACACTGGAAGTTCGCGGCACCGGATAAGTTGCATACAAGACAGATACACCATCGCCCAGGTCAGAAGAAAACACTGGTACTACAGACCGTATGCGCAAGTCTCCATCGATTAACGGGTCGATGCTCAAGTAGGAATCACCGGCACGGGCGCGAGAGATGATGTCATCTGCCGGTCGGTCCGGCACAACACTGACACTTCCGGCAAACGCGGTTGTTGCTACAACACGATTATCCGCACCTATCAGGGTCAGCTCCGACGCTTCTGCATCAATGCCTATGTCGTTAAGCACCAGCACCGCAAGCTCCGGCGGTACATCGCTTAAGCGCTCAGCTATTTCAATTGCAGAGGTTTGTCTTGCACGCATATAGACGTTAAGTGAATCGCGACTTAAATTAAGTGCATCGTCGAGCGCACTCTCTACCTCTACATCAAACCAGCTATCAATATTGGAACGCAGAAATTTGATCGAAAACGAATAGACCAGTGCCATCGGCATCATTGCCATCACTACCAATATAATGACAAGCTTCAACGTCAGGCGAGAACCAGATACATTCTGCCGTAAGTCAACAGCCAGCCGCCAGACACTGGCAAGAATTAATATTCCGATTAGCCCCAGAGCAAACGCAGTAGACAGCATCAACCACTGATAAGACTGACCGAAACTGTCGAGGTGTTCGCCGGTGTTGGCAACGAAGTACAGTGCACAAACAAGGAAAACAAACAACGCCATCATCAGCCACAAGCTGTTGGCGAGCCTTCTTACTAGTTGAGCGACCATTGAAACACCTCGCTCTGTAAGTTCCATTCACTGGCTACCATTGCGCGTGCCGCCAGCGGGCCCGGAAGGCGTGTGCCATCCAATGAGAAGTTTATACTTGCCTGATAGCGTTTTGATTTTCTGATCTTATCGGCCTCAATCAATGCAAAGCGATTGATCTGGCCGAGATGGCGCAATGCTGCAGTGAGGCTTCGATAGTTAACGCTCTCGCCAGTCTGCAAATTTTCAACTCGGTAGTGACGGGTGAGGTCATAGAAATACAGCTTGTATCGCAGGCGTCTTTCAACCACCGGTGTATCGATCCACCAGCGTCGGGTGCGAAGTACCGAAATTTCAACCAGAAAATGCAGCTCCACACCATTTAATAAAGCTTCTTCGGGCTCTTCACCAATCTCAAGACTGGCAAATGCATCGAGGTAGTACATACCGCCGTCCAGATAGGTACTGGCATTCTCGAATCGCATTCCATGCTGGTCGGCAAGCGCTGTACCGACAAGTACAGAATTCACAAGACCGGAACACACACACGTTATAAACAAAGCAATAAGCCATGTCTTTATAACTGTCATTCCAGGTAGTATGCGCGCGTTGACCATGTTCAGTTATGTTTTAGCGATCGGCATCAGCGACCGACGTCAGCTTTTTTGAGCTTCGCATAATAAAATCCATCTGCCTGATGCTGGCCCGGCAAAATCTGCCGTCCGTGAGACGCAGCAATTCCCCATTCAGCATCAATCGAACCCTCTGCCGCATCCGGGGTTTCAGCGAGAAATCTCCCCACGCAATCTTCATTTTCCTGTTTTAACACAGAACAGGTTGCGTAGATCAACCGACCGCCCGGTTTCAGCAATGGCCACAAGGCAGTCAACAGCTCCAGTTGCTGCCGGGATAATACGCGAATGTCTGATTCCCGGCGCAAAAGCCTGATATCCGGGTGCTTTCGCAGTGCCCCGAGCGCTGAACACGGCGCATCGAGGAGTATCGCGTCGAACGGCTTCTGATCCCACCAGGTCTCAGGGGTTGCAGCATCTCCACAAATTACTTTCGCTTTTAGCTTAAGCCTGTCGAAGTTTTGTTCAACACGCTCCAGGCGTTTGGCATCTTCGTCCACGCTAACCAGCTCGATCGCAGGCTCTAACTCTAAAAGATGGCAGGACTTGCCACCTGGTGCGGCGCAGGCATCGAGCACCCGCTCACCCGGTGTGGGTTGCAAAACAATGGCGGCAAGCTGTGCTGCCTGATCCTGCACAGAAAATTCACCGTTGCTAAAACCTGGCAGCGACGTTACCGGTGGTGCATCAGCCAGGCGAATACCGTTTTCTGCGAACTCACATTTCTCAACCTTAAGATCTGCATCAGCAAATTTGGCAATTAACTTTTCTCGACTACTAACGATAGCGTTGACTCGCAAGGTCAGGGCTGCTCTTGTATTTATTGATTTAAAAACTTCTTGCGCATGGTCCGGCCAATCTTTGTTAATCCGTTTTTGCATCCATTCAGGCAACGAGTGCGGGCTTTTAATCGACGCAATTTCAGTCAGCTCTTGCTGGCGGCGTAAAAACTCTCTAAGAGTGCCGTTAACAAATCCTCTGGCCCAGTTCTTTTTAATCTTGCGGGTTAAATCAACATATGTACTTGTAACTGCATAGTCCGGCGTTCTCATAAAACCGATCTCATACAGTGCGAGCCAGATTAACACACGAACATCAGTGTCTTTGTTGCGTAAAGGTTTTTTCAGCAACTCATCAACAATGGCAGACAGCTTTCCGTAGTTGCGGCACACACCAAAAGTTAACTCCTGCAGCAATGCTGCCTCACGTGCATCGAGATCATTTTGCGCCGCAGGCAGTAACTCAGACAAGGATCTTCCGTCACGCACCACAGAAGTGAGAATTTTTATCGCAACTCGCCGAACATCATTTTCAGCCAAGCTGCGTACCCACAGTAATCGTGCGACTGTTTAAAAAGTCACTCACAGCCATTGCTTTTTTACCGGGTGGTTGCAGCTTGTGAATTCTCAGCACACCGTCACCGGTTGCGACATCAAGGTGACCGTCAGCTGCAATCACCTGGCCTGCTGTTTTACCTTCAACTAAAGAGCCATTTGCCAGTGAGCAATCAGGGAGTGAAGACTCCCATATTCTTATCGTTTCACCTTCAAGCACAGTTTGTGCAACCGGCCATGCATTAAACGCACAAACCTTGCGGTGCAGTTCAGAAGCTTTCAGACTCCAGTCTATTGTCGCTTCAGACTTTTCAATTTTGGCGGCATAGCATGACGCCGCGTTATCCTGTACCTGAGGGTTAAGCGCGCCATCGTGTAACTGTGTAAGCGTTGCAAGCAATGCTTCACTTCCAAGTGCTGCCAGCTGATCATGAAGCTTCACACCTGTTGTATCTGCAGTAATCTCGCAGGAAGACTTGTTGAGCATGTCACCTGTATCAAGCCCTTTATCCATTTGCATGATTGTGACACCTGAAACTTCATCACCGTGTTCTATAGCACGCTGTATCGGTGCAGCACCTCGCCATCGCGGTAACAGTGATGCGTGAATATTAAAACAACCATGCTTGGGTGTTTGAAGTATCTCTACAGGTAGAATTTGCCCGTATGCAGCCACGACCATTAAGTCCGGACTATAACTTTGCAATAGTGCGTGTTGTTCTGAATAGCGCAGACTGATTGGTTGTTCAACAGCAATGCCGTGTTCGAGCGCTAGTGTCTTAACCGGGCTAGGTCGCATCTTGCGACCACGACCTGCGCGTCTGTCCGGTTGTGTGTACACAGCAACCACGTCATAGCCCGCATCAATAAGCGCTGCCAATGCTGGCACCGCGAAATCGGGGGTTCCGGCATAGACTATTCGAAAATCTTTTAAATTCATTTAATGTTGTTCACCGCAGGCGCAGGTCTTGTTACCGGCATCAGAATAAAGCCAGCTCTGGCCAACGATGACTTCCAATTGACCCAACTTAACCAACTGCAAACAGCTATTCTTTTTCGTGCTTAAGCATCTTCTTTTTGATCCGCCTGCGCTTTAACGCAGAAAGATAATCGACAAACAGCTTGCCATCGAGATGATCAATTTCGTGTTGCACACAAACCGACAATAAACCATCAGCTTCCATTTCATAAGGATTGCCGTCAGCATCGATCGCCGCGAACTTTATCTGCTCGTCGCGCTCTACCTGCTCGTAGATTCCCGGTATCGACAAGCACCCCTCCTCCTGTTCAGCACGACCGTCGGAGGCGATAATCTCAGGATTAATCAACGTTAGTGGCTGATCTTTGTTTTCAGAGATATCAATAACCACGATACGCTCGTGCACATCAACCTGTGTTGCTGCCAGACCGATGCCCGGAGCGGCATACATGGTTTCAAACATATTGCTGATCAGCGTTCGCATTTTGTCGTCGATATCGACAACCGGTTTTGCAATATTCCGCAGACGGTCGTCGGGAAAGATCAATATGTCGAGATCGGCCATTACTTGGTGCTCTTTTTTAGACGCATAGTGTAAGCACTCCGGCGGTCAGATCAAAGCATCGGTGCAACATTTTTTCGCCGAATTACCCGACGGGTTCCCGTTCCGGGTTCAGTACAGTTTTGTGGCTCTGTCTGAGTGAAAAAAGGCTAAAAGCGGGAGGTGACAGAGAATCGGCACCGCCAAATCCAGGCCCACAAGTATTACCTCTGCAGAGCAACCGCAAGGTCCTGTCAGGTCACAGGGCCCGCATCCGGACTCACTATTGCAGTTCTTTTGAAAGATGTGCGACCTGCCAGAGCCATGCTTGGCATTCTTTTTGGTTCTTTTCTCTTATCCACACGTGCGTCGAGATCGACGGCACTTGCAAATTATCGGTAAAAACAGCCACACGGATTACCATGACTTTCAAAACTTCGTTGAAAACCAGAACTGCGGCTCGCGCGGTACAATTCGCCTGCAGCATCGGCGCTGCACTGTTGGTCGCTTCGTGTGCGACCGGGCCAGTTGATAACAACCTGTCTGCAGATGATCTGACCGATCAGGAATGGCAAAGCATCGCCAAAAGCGAAATGCAGATCGCCGCTGGCTCTGAACCGCTTATCAGTCCTTCTGGTACGCTCAGCGCTACCAAGCAGCGAAAAATCGCACTTCGCAAGCTCGCTGCAAAGTCAATACGATCAGACGCTCCGAGCGACTACACAGTGGTTCGCGGTGACACTTTGTGGGATATCTCTGAGCGCTTCCTGAGCCGACCGTGGTTGTGGCCGGAAATCTGGCACGTCAATCCACAAATTGAAAACCCGCACCTGATTTATCCAGGTGACCGCATTGCCCTGACTTATGTTGAAGGCAGCCCGCGACTACAATTGATTCGCGCCAGCAGCGGACCTTCGCGCCAGGCAAATCCGA
>CAYPDN010000021.1:20874-22583 GCA_964409445.1 uncultured Granulosicoccaceae bacterium | reverse complement strand
TTTGTCGTTGTCCGCCGGAAAAAGCGTTCGGGTAGCGCCGCAGCATAGAGGGGTCGAGCCCGACCTGCTCTAACAACTCAATTGCCCGATCACGGCGCTCCTCCACTGTTCCGATGCTGTGAATATCGAGCGGTTCGGTCAACGCGTCAATTATTTGCATTCTCGGGCTCAGCGACGAGTGCGGATCCTGGAATACCATTTGCGCTTTGCGCTGAAAACCACGGCGCGCCTCAAAGCTGAGTGATTGCACATCGATGGCTTCTGCGTCGGTACTCTCTTTAAAAAACACCTGTCCTCCAGGATCAGCTGTCTCAGCTCCAAGTGCAATACGTGCACATGTCGATTTACCGGAACCCGACTCACCGACTATCGCAAGTACTTTGCCTCGGGGAACGCTCAGGTTAACTTCGTTAACTGCACGGATAGACTGCTTCGGCTGCCATGCATTACCTCTCAAACCATAGGTTTTATTCACATCAACCAGGCTCAGAATCATATCCTCATCTGTCGATTGCACAACCGGTTCGACATACGCAGGTATAACTGGTGCGGCCGCAAACAGGTTTCTCGTATACGGATGTGCAGGCGTTCCCAGCACCTGTTCAGATGAACCCGACTCCATCACACGGCCTCGATTCATCACGACTACTTTGTCTGCCATGTTTGCCACCACACCGAGATCGTGGGTGACCAGTATGAGTGCCATACCGGATTCTGCCTGCAACTTTTTAAGCAGCCCCAACACCTGCGCCTGTGTCGTCATGTCCAGCGCTGTTGTCGGCTCGTCGGCTATCAGGAGATCCGGCTTGGCAACAGTTGCCATAGCGATCATGGCACGCTGCTGCATACCACCAGACAGTTCAAAAGGATAAGCGAAGTAAGTGCTCTCGGGGTCTTTTAAACCAACACGTTCAAATTCAGCCAGCACGTGTTTTTTTGCTTCTGCTTTCGAGCAGTCTCGGTGCATCGTTAGCACCTCGCCAACCTGATCACCGATGCGGTGCAACGGCGACAAAGAGCGCATCGGCTCCTGAAAAATCATAGACACCTGATCACCGCGGATGCCGCGCAGTTTACGTTCACCAAGCCGGGCAAGGTCGACGTCAAGGTCACGGCAATTTAGATTAATCTGACCACTTCGAATTTGCGCAGAGGCTGGCAGGATTCGTAAAACAGCACGACAGCACAGTGTTTTACCTGAGCCGGATTCGCCAACCAGCGCCAGAGTTTCACCGCTATTTACGGAAAAGCTTACCCGATCAACTGTGGGTTTGTTGTTGCCAAACCCGATAGACAAGTCGTTTACACTTAACAGCGACTGCATAGGATCCTTACGATTACGACCTTTTCCGGCCATCGACTGTCAGGGCTGCAGACATACATAATCCGGGTTTACCCTGAATGTTCAAATTGGGTGTTCAATTTGGGTGTTACGGCAAACGATCCCGGCACTGACAAGCTTCCAATCATCACCCCCGATAATCCCATGAAACCCGCAGGCAGGCAACCGCAGAGAGCCCGTTTGGCAGGTGCGTTGACGCCACCCTGAATGATGACGGCATACGACACAAAAGACACTGAGCTGCTTCGCATTACGGTACCAGTGACGACAGTGCAGCAGTGCAATACCGCATTGCTGGCAACAGCGATGCTCTGCAATATGTTGCTCTCCAATATTTTGCTCTGGGATTGCGAAAATTCTTAAGAGT
>CAYPDN010000021.1:7019-20774 GCA_964409445.1 uncultured Granulosicoccaceae bacterium | reverse complement strand
TGCAATATGTTGCTCTCCAATATTTTGCTCTGGGATTGCGAAAATTCTTAAGAGTTTTTTTCGACATCGATCACCCGGTCAAACTGAGTATGGTCATCGAGTTTGCTGGTAAGCCAGACAATCGATGTGCCCGGCAGTAACTGTCTGATATTCGCCTTTATTCTGAACTGCTCAGCCTCCTCGTAGGAATTAAGGCCGTCGTCAAACACAATTAAATCAGGTTTCTTTACCAGAACTCTTGCCAAAGGCAGAGTTTGACGTGAAGTTGCTGATAAGCGAGAACCTGAAATTCCTGCAGCGGCACTTCGCAGTGTTAGCAACATAATATCTCTGGTGAGATCTGCTTCCTTAATTACCCGGTCAATAAGATCCAGCAGTGAGTTGACATCGTCACTGCTCATATCGTGCGGCACCAAACCGTAGAGGAGATTTTCCAGAACTGTTAGCCCAGGGTGATATTGTCCATATTCAAATCGCTGCAGCTGTCGGCGCTGCGCCGGATTAAGCACATTGTCAATCTCGTCTCTGATAAACATAATCCGGCTTAATACGGAACCTGGAAGCTGAATGTCCGGGTGATCATCCAACACCAGATTAAGAAACAACAGCAGCAAAAAGTGCCGATCACGCTCACTGAGTTCGCTTGAAGATTTGGTCCGAATTGATCGCGCTCTTACCACAATGTCTTCCGCCATGTTTTCAGAACTTAATTTGAAAACGTCCATGGTCTGCTCACGTGTTATTTCCGTCGATAAACCTCGAAATATCATTCCAGCGATCTGCTTACCAATTTGCTCGACAATGCGATCAAACCCGTTGTAAGACAAAATCTGAGCAACTTTTTTTGAAAAGAGTACATCTCCCGGCGTCGAACTGTTGTCAGTCAATCTGCCAAAGGCAAGGTTTTCAGCAATCGACAAACCGTAGCACCATTCTTTTACGTTAAAGCTCTGAAAAGCAATGTTGTTGTCGACCATAGCCGCATTAATAAGCGGCCGCACCTCTACAATTTTATTTGCCTGATCAGATTGATGATCCTCCCCAAGAAACTGGAACAAGCCGTTCCTGATTACACTCAGGTCCGCATCAGTGGCTTCCATTGCCTGAATGTGCCAATCATTAAGTTCATCATCACTGGCGAATTGATAATCGTCGTAGTCAACCCACTTACCATCATAGGGCTCTATGCTGTTGCCAGCGAGTTCTGCTTCTTTTCTTTCTTTGCCAGACAGAGGGCTAACTGGTACCTGCTTTAAACTGAAAAGAATATTTTCGTAAATTGAGACATTAAAAATCGATGGCGAAGCACCCTGAAATGCAATCCGTCTGCTTTTTACCTGCCCGGGCACATCTTGTATTTTTCTGTCACCAAGCCATACACTGCCATAGGACGGGTTACGCAGACTCAATATAGTCTCGGCAATATGCTGACGTTTTGTCGGGTCAGGCTCAACAACGGCAACATGTTCGCCCGAATTAACGGTGAGATTAAAACCGGTGAGTACTCTTTTACCATCTTCCTCGGTCACTACATTATTGAGTTTAAATGGAAATAAATTGGTCGCCTTTCGATCCGGAACCAGCTCGTAGTAATCGGAATCATCCAGGTCGGCGATGGTGAATTGCTGCGACAGCTGCTCGTACTTAATCTTCGCATCCTGCTGCATCTGATAATACTTGAGTAACTCCTTCCATGGTGAAACCATGTCTTTATGTCCGGCAATTGCAGCAACCAGTGCACCGGCACTTAAGTTGCCCTTAATAACCAGTAGCCCGCCGATCAAATAGAACAATATGGGTGATAACTGGTTAATGAAGTTAGTTACGAATTTTATTATGTATTTCTGTCGATACAACTTTAGCCGAACGTCGAGCAATTTATTCAACTGCGACGAGTGCCCTGACAAAATATATCTCTGTACACCATGCACTCGGATAGCTTGTGCACCACTGACTGTCTCTCCGATATATTCAGAGAATTTTCGCACCCGCCTTATTCGCTGGTGATTCAGAACATTTACCCGTCGCTGCATTCTGGGTATTACCAGAATTTGAAGTGGAATCAGTGCTACAGCCGCGATCCCTAACCAGAAGCTTTGTACAAACATAAAAAACAAAACGGTTAGCATTGTCCCACCCTGAAACAGCGGCAAAGTGACAGACTCACTTATATAACCCGCCAGGGTTTCAGTTTCAGAGTTTATTTGCGATATAAGCTCCCCCTGTGAAACAACTCGAAATCTTTGAATGGGAAAACGCAACATATGTTCGAGCAGCGTATACCGCAGTCGCCGAATCAGCCGCTCACCAATCACACCCTTTCTGATATTTATAGCGAGTTTTATCGATGCATTCAGCAGGTACAACGCCAGAGCTGCAACAGTTAATAATACGAGCGCTGTTTCCGAATTCAAACTCAGGCTCAACAGCTGGTGTGTGGCAGGACCGCCAATCACCTGATTGATAATTATCTTAGGGATTTCCAGTAGCAGGTAGAGCGTCGGGAAGTAGGCCAGAGTCATTACAACGAGAACCATCTGCTGCCTGGCGCTGTATTTCCAGACAAACCGGTTGACCGAATTTTCCATGGCCACTGAAGTCACCGGCGCCGTGGAGTACTAGAATTAACTGAATGTGGCGCGGTCAATGGCTAACACGCACGACAATATAAACACTGATTAAAATACGCGCCATCGGGAATCTCATTGGCCGGATGATTCATTCCACGGCAGCTCTGACAAAAGGAGCAGAAGATTGTCAGTGAATATTTGCTACAGAAAATGTGTTTGCTGGTTTTCATGGTGGAGCTGTTTTCGGCAATTGTCTTAGACAGTGGCAATTAATTGATGAACAGGAGATCTCCCCCTTCAGCCTTAAGATGACAGGCAATACAGCCTTTGGCCTTGCCTTTAGCAATCCTGCCCGCGAGCTGCACACCATTGGGCGTCACATCCAAAGTTCCGTCAGGGTTATACTTTGCCCAAAACCAATTCTGATTAGGTGTGTCATAGCCGTCTTCACGCCTGAACATAACAGTAACATCTTCAATAAACCCGGCGCGATCCGCAATAACTTCGTCAATCGATATCCCAATGCCACGATAGCTGAGTTTCGCAGCCAATGTGCTCGTAACACCCTTTACAGTTATCGTGTGAATCGCAGACTCGAGTATTGCACCGTGCGGATGTGTACCAACATAAGGCTGACCATTTGTTGCCTCACTGCCAACCAGTCCGACTTGTAGCATCGCATCCCACAGATCTGCCGCAAACTCTACGTCCTCGGTACCTCCATACCATTGCTCATCCGACCATACATTGACGGCACCAATTGCAACAAACGCAGCTATTGCGAGGCGAGTAAGAGTGCCTGATTTAAGGTTCATGTCACCGCTCTCTCTAATTGCGTATTTCGGGTATTGGTTGAGAACTCTGCCTGCTTGCCAGATTCAGCGGGAAACAGCACAGTAAATCGTGCACCACCCAGCGGAGAGTCAACACAAAATGTTTTCGCGTTAACAGTATTTGCGTACAACCGAACCAGAACCAGCCCCAATCCGGTACCACTGGTTGCCGACTGTTTGTGATCCTGAAACCGGTAGTGCCGGTCAAAGATTCGCTCCCGATCTATCTCCGGTATACCTCTTCGAGCATCATCGACGTGCAGTTCGACTCCCGCGGACGTTATATCCCAGTGAATTAATACTCTGGAACCGGCAGCATGTTGAATGGCATTGTTTAGCAAACGAGTAACTATGAGATTAACAACCGATCGGTTTGAAACAATAGCAACTTCCTCCCCTTTTATCTCTATCTCGGTTTCTTTATTTTTATGGTAAGGACGAACAATGCTTTGCAATTCAGTCAGTAACTCAATTGATGTCAGTCTCGGGTTGTAGTTACCGCTTTCTATTCGATAAAGCATCAACATATTGTCGGTCATCGCTTGTAAGCCGGATAGATTCTTGTCCAGGTTGTCAGCATGAATAGATACCTCAGCAGGAGATTGGCCAGCCTGCTTTAGCAGAACCAGTTCCTTGCGCATTGTCGCTAATGGCTCTCGAATCTCGTGTGCTGTATCCGCTAATAGTTTGGATTCAAGGTTGGTGTGCTTGTTCAGCTGATACATGTATTTATTTATCGCTTCACCCAGCGGTTGCATCTCTTTATCTATAGAATCAAGTTCCAGCCTCGAAGTATTATCTGTTCTACTGGAAGTTTGAACGCGCCTGGTAAACCTGCCAATGGAAGATAGTGTTATCGTAGTTAGTGCCAAACTGGTCAAAAATGCTGCTAACAAGGCCAACGGTGTGAAATAGAGCAGCCGTCTAAGCGTCGAATCTCTCGCACTGCTAATCAGTTCTGTGTTTTCCGCTACCACCAGTTTCAATGGCAACTCTTTTCGGTTACCGGACGCCATCGAAAAGTGGTGTTCGTAGATGCCGAGGTCAATAGCGCCGTAATCAACCAGTTTTTCCCCCTGATGTTCGCCGACCTCCGGCAAACTATCTCCACCGAGATTGTGAGAGTCTGTCAGGTGAGTACCCGTTGCGGTTTTGAATTCAAAAAATTGCGGACGATCTTCCGGGCCGACCTTTATCCGGCTTTCCCAGTCGTGGTAAAGCGTAAAACCTGTTCTGGGATCGAAAACTCCAACCCCGGCAAGCGCAACCGCATATCTTTTAAGACTACTGAAGAGTTCTTTTTCTGCAAAAAATACCGCCTGGCGATACAACAGTATCTCGGCCGCTGCTGTCACCAGGAGCAGTCCACAAAGTACACCGACGAACACTTTACTGCGTAGTGATTTCATTTGCTAAGCGATTACCGCGCTGTTGGCCGTAAAATACTGATCGATCAGGAATTATGATAGCTGGTAGTTTGCCAGATGAACAGATGAATGAAATAAGTGATCCCTGAGCTGAACTAACAGTAGACCGCAGGAAAATGCGATTGTTCAGTACAGCTATATCGTTTTGCTAACCACGACTTCCGGCGCACGGCTTGTAGCACCAACAGCCACTTTTCCACTCTGTCTTACGGCCCGTCATCTCTAAATTGCCATGGCCTGCGCTGACTTCTCGCTGCAGGAAACAATTATCGCCCTTTTCAGGTATGAGGGGAGATCTCACGGTAAAGCACGTATTTTTTAAATCCACTTGGATTTATATCGCTTTGCTTTATCACCAGAGATTTGTAAGTTTTATGCCAACTCACCTGCCTGGCAATGCCTTATATCCGATTACATGCTCACATCGGCTCGCGGTTACACGCATAAAAAAACCGATCGCGCTAGCAATCGGTTTTAAAGTACGGCTTAAAGAAAATCCTTTCCGTTATCTGACTCTTCCCTAATAAGAAAGCAAAAAGTATTAAACACAGCTATTTTGAATCAGATAAGGATCAGGGCGAACTTCGCCCTGATCCCGGGTATACAAACAGCCTTAGAATACCTTTTGCAGAAGCAAGCGATAATCAATAAAATCGCCATCACTATTACTATCATCTGTGGCGAAGTTAACTCGCCCACTCAAATTCAAGCTTGGGGCAATGTCATAACCGGCGTTGAGACGAATCACAGTGTCGTCTTCATTTACATCACCGAGCTCACCTTCGAAGCCAACGTTAAATGACCATTTGTCAATTCCGTAACTAGCTTCAAGCCCAAGCACTTCACGATCTAAATCCAGATCTTTATAGCTGACGCCCACGTCAAAACCGGCTATGGCAAAAGTGGCCTTTGCTGATAGCTCGTCTCTGTCTTCACCACCAGAATTGTCATTACCCACGCCGATACCGACACCAAAACCGCCAATGTTGAACTGAACACCAGCACCTATACGATCACTGCTACCTTCTGGAGACCAGTTTGCGCCAAATGTAAAGCCGCCGAAAGAACCAGTGTAACTAAGACCAAAGTCCTCGCCATCGATATCAGAACCAGGAAGAATATCGTTGATCTGACCATAACCGGTTGCATCAGGGACTTCACCAATACGGAAATCGCCGAAATCACCTTTAACACCTATGTGGATGTTATCACCATCGATCGAGCTTCCGGTCAAGTCCACATCTCCACGCCAGTTGGAATACGCAGTAAGTCCGCCACCAATATCAGTCTCTGCTCTAACTGCGACAATCGCATCATCACCGAACATAGTCAGCTCACTGGGTGTCCTTGCAGCTAAAACATCAGCTGCCGTTGCGATGAACGGCAGGCCCGTAGCCGGGTCAATTTCGTCCAGTTCATCACCGATGTCGATAGCATCTGCATCATCAACATCACTTCCAGTAATACCAATCGCAACCTGCCCAGACAGTGTCACGGTTGTTTCTGCTTGAGCCAGTGGTGCTGCAGCAATACCTGCCAGAGCCAATGCTGCCGCGGTTTTAGTGTATTTCATTATAATGTTTCTCCCAGTCAGGTCTTTCTGATTGTGTCTTCTAAAATAAAGCGGCACTCAAGAGTTGCCACAATGCAAATCGCCTCGTTCCCACCCGAAAACATATCGACCAGTAAGGTCAGTTGATCTCGGCGATAGCGTGCACAAAGGCAAACCCATAACGCAGTCAACCCCAATGTGTGAAATCATGCTAACCAGCTATTTGCACAAAAACAACAGTTTTTTGGCGTCAGTGTCAGTAATTTGGGTTGCGGTAGTGAAAGATTGTGACAAATTCCCGCATATTCTTCGTATATGGTCTAGGGAATCCGCCATTTGTGGTTATTTTGCGACTAATTTGAAACTTCAGGCCAATTTCTTTGCAATTTGGCAAACAAGTCAACTGATATACAACATCCAGACAACAATGAACGCTCGGATAAACGCCAAATTATTGACTAGCAATCAATTTATCCAGAATCCTCATGCATCGCTCCCGGAGCAACCATAACCACCATGGGCTGCCTCAAGACCGATCAGAAAAGTGAATCGCGGGATCGTGATATCTTCACCTCAATACCATTCAATCTTTTGAGCGCTTTAATGGTCTGGAAACCAAACGCAACGGTCGCCGCTGTGATCGAGCGTAACAATACGTTTTTAATGGTCGAAGAACTGATTGACGATTTGCGAGTCATCAACCAACCCGCGGGCCACCTCGATGACAACGAAAGTCTGGTGGAAGCTGTTATCCGGGAAGTTCGGGAAGAGACCGCATGGACATTCCAGCCCAGTGCGTTGTTGGGCATTTATCGATGGCAGCATCCGACTAAAAAACTGACTCACATGAGAACAACCTTCATCGGCAATGTGACTGATCACGATCCCGACCAGCTGCTCGACAGCCCGATACTAAGAGCTGCATGGTTTAGCCGAGATGATCTCCAACAACAGGGAAATCTAAGAAGCCCGATGGTATTGCGCTGTATAGATGATTACCTGAGCGGAAAGAGATACCCATTGGAACTTTTGCACAATGTATAAGGTATCCGCTTCTCGACGACTAAGCGTAAAATACCTGCTGCCAGTTTCTATCAAAATCATGCACACAATTTGAACTCAGATAAGCAGCAAGTGGTGATCGGTGTATCCGGTGGAGTTGACTCCGCCGTGGCAGCGCACCTGCTACAGCGACAGTCATCTTTTCAGGTGCAGGCTGTATTCATGCAAAACTGGGATGAAGAAGGCGATGACTATTGCACAGCTGTGGAAGATTTTCGCGATGCTTCGGGTGTCTGTGAATTACTGGATATTCCGCTAAGCAGTATTAACTTCTCAGAAGAGTACTGGCGGACAGTATTTACCGGCTTCCTCGATGAATACAACGCTGGCAGAACTCCCAACCCGGATATTCTTTGCAATAAAGAAATCAAGTTTAAGGCTTTTCTTGATCATGCAAAAACACTCGGCGCTGAAAAAATAGCCACTGGCCACTACGTTCAAACTGATCTTGCTGAAGATGGCAAAGTCAGACTTTTGCGCGGTGCTGACGCGGGCAAAGACCAATCTTATTTTCTGCACACACTGAGTCAGGAACAACTTCAGCACGCCCTATTCCCCGTTGGCAGCTTGCAAAAAACAGATCTGCGCAGTCTCGCCCACGATCTAAACCTGCAAGTGCACGATAAAAAAGACAGCACTGGCATTTGCTTTATCGGTGAAAGAAAATTCAGAGACTTTCTGGCAGAGTATGTCGCGGCTTTTCCCGGTGCCATTGTCACATCGGACGGAGACACAATAGGCAAACACAATGGCATTGCTTTTTACACCATCGGACAACGTCAGGGTCTCGGCATAGGAGGCAACTCAAACTACCCTGCTGAACCCTGGTATGTAGCCGACAAAAACATAGCCTCGAATGAACTTGTTGCAGTTCAGGGGCATGACCACCCCGATCTGCACAAGAGCTCATTGCGTGTGGTAAAACTACACTGGATTCGCACAGTTCCCGCTGATGCCACCCAATGTACAGCGAAAACCCGATACCGCCAGCAAGATCAGGAATGTACGATCCACTTTGAAAATGAAACGACTGCGATTGTAATATTCAATAAGAGTGTCAGAGCCATAACCCCCGGGCAATCTATTGTTTTCTATGATGGTGACGAGTGTCTGGGTGGCGGTATTATTGAAAAAGCACCACACTAAGCCTTACTTGTACCAGGCCTTACCTGACCCGGGCCTTACTTCACCTGAGCCGCACTTGTTATGAGACAAGATATTGAATAACAAAATCAGAAATTTCCGCGTAAAAACAATATTCATCCGGCCCACGGTAGCGCAATTTTGAACAATTCACTGGAAAATCAAACGCTGGCACTCTCTGGAATGTTCCTGTCAGCAGAGTTGGTACAAAACATCGCGAACAACGGTGAGTTTGATGAAGGCCACATGCAAATAGTGCTGGAATCGATATTCACCTTAGATTCCGACACAGCTGAATCTATCTATGGCGGCAAATCTAATCTTCGCGCAGGCCAGCAGCGACTGATAGATCAGTTAGACGGTACTGACAGCAAGCCAAATCTGCAAATCACGCAATACATACTCAATCTGCTAAAGCTTGAGAACAAGTGCCAGTCAGATACTGAACTACTGGGTCGCATACGCCGTGGCATCGAAAGCGCGGAACAAATGCGAAGCCACTACGACACACTCGACAATGAAGTCATTTCAATTCTGGCTAAAATCTACACCGACAATATCAGCAACTTGTCGCCACGAATTGTTGTTCATGGTAACCGCGAGTACCTTGAGCAGGAGTTACACGCAAATAGAATTAGAGCTTGCCTGCTGGCGGGAATTCGCTCTGCGGTATTGTGGCGACAATGTGGTGGTACACGCTGGAAAATTGTCTCGGGCAGACAAAAATACGTTCAACAGGCACGCGAAGATCTCAGTCTTATATGACCTGGTCTGGTCGATGTAGATGGCGACATGCTGTCGGCAAAAGATGGCGTAGCTTAGTTCTCCATAGTAACGCTTGTTTCTACACTTGTTTCCGAATAGGCACTAAATAGAAATTAACTCTCAATGTAGTACCGGACGGCCCGCTATTAGTGTTTTAAACGTCGGTCGAAGTAATGCCGTTCTGCGACAATCCAGTTCACAAGGTACTACCTAACTGCCTGATTTGTATGGGCGGAGAGAAAACCCTCGAAATTTCTGCGGCCAGCGTCGAGGCGCCGTTTGCGCTCGAGTGCAATATCGACTACTTCGCAGAACTGATGGAAAGCCTGCAACACACACTGCGGCGCTTTAATGACTACACTTTTGTTTTCACTCGAAGCGTTGATGAGCTTCCTGCCAAATTCGATCAAACTCCAAACCTCGTTGTATTTGTTATGGGAGATGAGTGGGCACGAGTACCGGTTTATGCAAACCGCGTTCACGCAGTATTCAAAGCGCCTGGCCAACACATGAAACTGGCAACACACAAAAGCTGGCTGCGATTTAACCTGATGACCTGCGTACAATTTCTGCGGCAACACAGCAAGCGATTTCCACACTATCACCGAGATACTAACGCTAACATCTTTGCAATACCGTACGGATATTACCGTCTTCCACGACGTGACGAAGTTACTCCGATCAATGAGCGCGGCCTGGATGTATCTTTTACCGGTAGTATCGATCATAAAAAAGCCCTCGGTGGCCTGATCAAGACTGCCAAAGTTCTCTCGCGCGAACGTATGGTCGACGTTATCAACAGATGGAAAAAAGATCGGCCATATACAGTTGATGTAAAACTATCCAGCTTTTTCCCGAAAGCGCAGGACAAACCAGAACACGACGACTACCCGCAAGTGTTAATGGATACGAAAATCTGCCTGTCTCCGCGCGGCACACATCTGGAAACATACAGACTTTGCGAAGGCATGTACTACGGCTGTGTTGTGATCGCCGAGGAACAACCTAACCACTGGTTCGCAGAATCTTCACCTGCTGTTATCGTTCGTGACTGGAACAAGCTGCCCGAATTGCTGGATGAGCTGCTGAGTGACCCACAAAAACTCGCACACCATCAGCAGGCATCACTCGAATACTGGGACAAGACATTAGCGCCTGCTTCAATGTCTAAGTATGTTGCAGCCAGTCTGAGTAAGTTATCGCCGAGCCTTGCTGCAAACGATGCCATGTACCCGGAAGCATCATCTATAAATTTTAAAGAACGATCTGGCTAACTATGTGTTGCTTTATGCTTTTTATTAAGTTGAATGCGCATTTAAGTTAGTCGTGCTTTTTAATTGAGTGTCTGGAGGATACCTGCTACTAATTGAGCACGACTTGCAAGGCTGTCAATTTCTATCCGCTCAGAACGACTGCGACTACCGAAACCCACCGGCCCCAACCCGTCCAGCGTGGCAATACCCATTGATCCGGTAATACATGCAAGTGACCCGCCTGCCCCTACCGATCCTTCCAAAGCTATACCTAGATCACCAGCCACTTGCTTTGCAACATCAAAAAGCTGGTTTGATTCGGTACCCGGCAACCACAGCGGTAAAGAGACGTCCCTGTTAACATGCAGCCCCTTGTCAGGATTTGGTGAATTAAGGGCCATCATTCGGCGCTTGCCTTCGGCTACATCATTTACAGTTTGCGCCTCAATAATAACTTCCGCTGTGCACTTCTCTGCGAAATTCACCCACTGGCCGGATTCAATTGCACCGACTTTAAAATTACATCCATCGGTACTGAGTTCATCAATAGCTACAATCTGACGGGCCATTTCAGATATTGCAGAGTTTGAGAACCCACTCCCTGAAACAGAGTCGACTTTAACATCGAGCTTATAACGATCCTGAGCATAGCCACCGTTATAAACACAATGACTCTCATTAACACATTCAGGCACCAATACATATTTGCAGCCCCTGGCCGTAGCCTCAAAAAGCTCACGTGTAGAGGGACATCCGAGTTCTTTGTCTGGAATGATAATTACCGTAACTGGCAGGTTCAAAGGCGCATCAGAGCGAACTAATTGCCGCAGCGCCTCCAGGCAAATATAAATACCGGATTTCATAGCCGCTATACCCGCGCCCCACAAATGATTACCTTCTCTGCGGTATGGCATGGCGGCGACACTGCCAGCTTCATGGACCGTATCAGCATGACAGGCGATTAAAATACCGGGCGGACCAGACGCATCCGGATTAATAGTCGCTCGCAATGTATCTGCATAACCCATGCGTCCGGGTATTCGCTGCACTGCGGCACCGATCGATGCCAGATCATAAGCCGCAAGATCAATAACGCGATTCACAGCATCAGAGTCGTAGCTCGGGCTTTCTGTCTCTACCCACAGACTTAAGCCTGCAATCATCTGTTCTGTATCAAACGGCAATTCAGAGAAATTCATTCTGATTCGTGACTCATTTTTTTATCTACTCCTGGTGTACGTATGATCCACCCATGATCGACTCTGGGTGACTCTGGGTGACTCTGGGAGCTCACTCGCTATCGACTGGTTGAGGTACTCTGGCGGTACTCTGAGCACCGCGCATAGCAATTACAGTGACACCAATAAGTGTCAGCATACCACCCACAATCACACGCGAAGTCATCTGATCACCCAGCAATACGATACCAAAACCAACTGCGAACAAAGAAGATAAAGTAATAAACGGAGCCACGTCATTTACTTCATATCGCTGCAACAGATAATAGAAGGATCCATGGCCAATTATGGTCGCACCAACCGCAGAGTATACAGGCGACCAGTAATCGACCAACTCAAAACTCACCAGTTTTTCATAGGATGGCGACTCAAACAACACTGTCAAAACGATTAAAGAAACAGATGCAGTCGCTGCAATCCAGAATTGAAGATTAAAAACGCCAGCGTTGTTCAGTCTGCGCATCATAATGGCAGCTGCAGCCATCGCGGCTGCCGCCACTGCTGTGAGCACCAGCGACAGCACATGATCTGCACCAATAGGCTCAAAACTGATCACCACCACGCCAATGAAAGAAAGTGCAATCGCTATCGTTCGGGTGATGCCGATCTGCTCTTTCAAATACAGCACTGCAACAATAGTTGAAAACGGAACGACGAGCTGCGCTGCAATTGCTACAGCCGATATATTATCGGTCAGATACATCGCAGAAAACATGAACGGATAGTGCACTACACCTAACAACATTCCAATCAGCAAAATCGTCTTCATTTGCCCCGTTTTCCATCGGGCAAATGGCAACAGTAAAATAACTACAACAATAAACCGTAACGCGCTGAACCAAAGCGGTCCAAACTCTTCGGTACCTTGTTTACCGGCAATGTAGTTGAAACCCCAACATGCATTGACAAATATCAGTAACAACAAGTGATGCAATTTCAACGGCTGCAACCATCTTCACAAAACCCAGACACTAATGATTACCGCCATTTGAACTATCAGCGAGTCTCGCAGGCCTTGAATTGACAAGTGCTATACCCACCGACACCAACACGAGGGCCAGTAAAACATTCCAGCCGAGTGCTTCTTTTAAAATGATATAGCCAAAGAGTACACCGAACACTGGCGCTAAAAAGCTGTACACCGCCATGTCGGCCGCAGGATACACAGACAGCACCCAAAACCAGGATAAAAATCCGACGCTGACAACAATCAACACCTGGAAAGCAAAAATACCGTAGATAAACGCCGTTGGCTCACGCCATGTTTCACCAAGCCAATAAGCGCCAAGCAACATTAGCGGAGCGGATACCGCCAACTGATAAAGCAATTGCATTTCCGGACTGGATTTTGAAAGATTGCTAGTGCGTGCGAGCAGCGCGATTGCAGCCCAGAGTATAGAACCCAGTAAACAAAACAAATCACCAACCAGGGATTTTTCACTCACTGGATTGCCGTTATACATTAATGCCACGATCACACCAACACAGGCCAGCCCAAGCCCAACGACGCGGTGTTTAGTTAAAGTTTCACCAGCAATTAAAAAGTGTGCCGCGACAGCAACCCATATAGGCATCGTATAAAACAGCACTGATGCTCTGGCCACGGACGTAAGATCTATACCGATAAATACAACAGTGAACTCGAGGGCAAAAATACACCCGGCAACGACGCCCGGCAATAGACTGCCGTCAGAAATACTTAACCGTCGCCGCATTAACAAGGCAAAGAGCAACACAGGAAAAAAGGCGCATGCAGACCGTAGCCCAGCCTGAAATACCGGATGCATACCCGCGTTAACCAACTTAACCAATACCTGATTTAACCCGAGCAGTGCAGAAAAAAGTACCAACACCACAGCACCAAGTGTGTCGATACGGGTTTTTCTTTCCATTCTATATACCGGCCATTCTA
>CAYPDN010000021.1:0-6919 GCA_964409445.1 uncultured Granulosicoccaceae bacterium | reverse complement strand
GACAGACGTGTTCCCTTGTAAGTAATAGGCACCTGAGGAACAGTTACCAGCGCATCTGCATCTGCGCTCACGGTCCCTTTTGCATAAGTTCTGCGTTTATTGTGACTGGAGGTGACCCATTCACACCGCTGACCTGGCTGCAGTTTAAAACGCTGGGTCTTTCGAGGTGTAATGTCGGCCGTCTGATCGTTTGTTTGAGAACGCAGCGAGATCTCATAGCGCCCGGGTTCATCAACAATCGGTCTGGCAAAGCTCGTGTGGGGAGTAGCCCACTCGATATCCATGTTATAAGTATCATTTTCGACAAGCCCTGGTGACATTGAACCCGAACCAGACGCATTCTGTATTGCAGGAAAACTCAAATTAAGCGGGTATCGCCATGGAAAATCAAGGCCGTTACCAAAGCCAAACATATAGTTAACAATGGCAGCAAACCCAAGCCAGGAGTGACCGGCACCAGCGACAAAATTCGAAGAAAAACCGACCGAAGCTTCATTGAACACCCGTGCCATAGGCGCACCCTGTGTATTCCAGTCTATGATGTCATCCGCCTTTCCGTATGCCAGCATCAGATAAGCCATGTCATCACCGCGGCGATCTACCAATTGCTTGTGATGGTTCATCCAGTCCCACACTCCAGTGCCCTGATAGCGACGAATAGGGTCTGACCAGGGCCCGTTAATCACGATAGGAAGGTTAGCTGATTGTGTACCCCACAATTGCTCAAACTCCGATTGAAACACTGGATTGGTACGATAGTTTGTCATACCTTCACTGCCATAAATTCCGGCAATAATATTTCCATAGCGCATACCCAGTGACAGTGAACCTGACGCTCCCATTGAATGCCCGTACGCATGCACCAACTGCGGATCAACGTTAATAGTCGGATCATTAATTGTATCTTGTACGGCTTGCATAACGCGCTGCTCAGTGAAGTTGGCTATTCGCCCTGAAACAGGAATGTTTCCACTCGTGCGATAATTATGATCAGCCGCATAGCCGAACCACCACGAATTAATCGCACCGGAGGCGAATCCGGGATCACTCGGAAACAGCTGAATAACCTGCCAGCCATAATTAGCCTGTTCCAGCACCTTAAAGTTATCACCGTAGGCATGAGGCTCTATCAGCAGTGGGTAAGATTTCGATTTTCTGTACCCTGAAGGCAGCGCTACCGAATAATTGTAGGCGTAACCGTTAAAGGTAGGATTCCAGTTGGCATAGTCCATGTACTGGGTGTACACACGACCAAGGCCACCGTTTAAAGACAACGTGAGAACCGGTTTGGGAATGGCCACAGTTTCTGCAACGGATGCGGACAAACTATTATCCCCACTGCTTACGGCTATGGTCTCTGTATTGCCGACCACAGATGTTACTGCATAAAACCTGTTACCCGGGCTCTCTGGTGTGTACACAAACAACCCGTTTGACTGACTCAAAGGCTGACCGGAATCGGTAATCACAAAAGTCGCAGGCACTTTTCCATGTGCGTGTTTGTTAACCGAGGTATCACTGTCCAGCGGACCCCACTTAGAAGTTAACTTTTCAGCTTTACCGATATTTGATTCAGTAATCGGAGATGAGTGGCGATACACGTGGTATCCGGCATCACCTGCAATCTCAACCCAGGTCAAAAATGTCTGACCATTGCGATGCTCAGCGGTTAGATTCCGAGCTACCGGTCCGGAGTTACTGATTAAAGCCGGCGCTGTTGATACAGCAGGTGCGGCAGAAGCGGCGTTGTCAGAAATATTAGTCTCAGGTGTTGCGGGTGCAGAACCAGTGCTATCGGTTTTATAAACAAAATCAGATGATATCCATGCACCTCCGTCGTCCCGTTGCCAGAATCGCAACGTCACTGGATTGCCGTCATTGGGTAGCCCATTGATCGGTAACTCCCACTCCGACTCTGCAAATACATACACGCCGCTATCAAAGAGAGCAGTGGCATCAGTGGACGAATCTATTGTAATACGCCATTCATGAATATCGATCTCACCCGGGCTGAAATAGATGACGTCATTATTTTTAAGTACTGAGCCTGTTGGTGGATAACTAATAACTACACCACCATCGACTTGCACCGACTGAGCGCTAACAGGTGTCACAGACAGAAACAGCCCAAAGCTCAGCAACAGAACGGCAATCGGCCGGAATAGCACTATGGATATACCGCGCACTAAGAAGTACTGACCCATTAAAAACGCCTCACATCTTTTATTTAATAGACAAATATCCGGATCACACTGGAAAGTGTGCCAATCACCAATTCCGGATCTAATATTACCCCGCAGGACTCAGGGCTTTTAAGGGCAGCTAACTCTTAGGCGCGTGCCACTGCCACCCTGTATGAAAACCTGACGCATCGTTAGCAACCGGTTGCCATCTACAGTGCTGTTACCAGAACCGATCATAGCGTTGTTGCTAATACTGGTAGCTGTCCAACTACAACTGACGCCGGGTGCAGGGTTGAAGGCATTGGTGTTTCGCGGTGTAATGTCGGCCGTTTGATTGCCAGTCGTTGAGCGCAGTGAAATCTCATAGCGATTGGAAGAGTCGACAATGCCCTGGTGAAAATTGTTTCTTGGTGTGGACCACTCAAGAGTTGTATTGTGCAGATCATCACCAGAAGTACCCGGCTGCAATGAGCCAGAACCCGACGCATTGTGGATACCCGGAAAACTCATCGAACGCGGATAACGCCACGTCGACTCATCGCCAAAACCCAAGCCGAACATACTATTAACCACGGAGCTGAATCCCAGCCAATTGTGCCCGACGCCACCGAGGGCTGCTGCCGAGAAACCGGCTCGTGCATCAGTAAACACCTGTGCCATCGGTTTGCCTTGAGTCTGCCAGTCAATAATGCTGTCGTCCTTGCCGTGATCAACCATCAGGTAAGCAAAGCGATCACCACGACGCCGAACCAACTGTTCCTGATGATTCATCCAGTTCCAGACCCGAGTGGAATTTGAACCGCTGGAATCATAATCTCTAATTGCGGAGTTGTTGCGGCCATTATTAACAATAGGAAGATTGCTCGAACGATCGCCCAATATAGTGACGAAATTCTCCCGAAACAAAGAGCTGGTTTCAAAGTTCGTCATCGGTTCACTGGCATAAACACCGGCAAAAACAGACGGGTAACGAATGCCTAAGGTCAATGCACCCGATCCACCCATTGAGTGACCAAAGGAGTGTATAAGTTCTCGGTCGACATTAAACTGACCGTCGTTTATTAAAAAATCTACTGCCGCCAATACTCTTTGTTCAGTAAAATTTTCGATCGCACCTGATCGGGGTACAGAACCTTGGGTTTTATAGTTGTGGTCTTTCGCATGTCCGTACCACCAGGTGTGAATCGCATTAACACTGTCACCCGGGTCACTTGGAAAAAGCTGAATTACCTGCCAGTCGAATTGTGTCTGTGTTTCAAACTTGTGCAGTTCGCTATAAGCATGCAGCTCAACCATCAGCGGATAGGCGCGCGAGCTGTTGTAATTTGCAGGCAATGCAACAGCAAAATTAAAAGCATAGCCATTGAACGTCGGATTCCAAAGCGCGTAATCCATGTACTGTGTGTAAATGCGGCCCCTGCCGCCGTTGGTCGATACTGTAAGCACAGGACGTGGGGTACCAACAGATTCATTTACAGACTGAGAAGTTGCATTAACACCAGAGACGATCGTTCTGTTCTCACTGCCACCAACAACACTGGTTACGGCGTACCAGGCACTACCCTGCTGATTGTTCTGAGTGGTGTGGACAAATAAGCCACGATCATTGCCAAGTGGCTGTCCAGAGTCATTGATGACAAAGTTATCGGGAACATCATTAGAGCCAAATTGATTGACAGATGTATTTTGATCCAGCGGACCCCAACGATCAGTCAAACGGGTTGCAGATCCCAGATTGCTACTGGTTATTGGAGAGTTGTGGCGATATACATGGTATTCGGTCTGGTCATTTGCTTCCTGCCAAACCAGAAACGTTTGGCCGTTGCGATGACTGGCTGAAATCCCGTTTGCAAGAGATGCATTATTATTTGATCCGGAATTATTCGAACCGCTGTTATCGCCAGTATTCGCGTCAGCATTGCCCCCGGTATTCGAACCAGGAGTATTTCCGCCGTTATCTGATTCGCCGCCGTTATTGCTACCAGATGTTGAACCACCGATTGTGTTACTGGAGGTGTCAGTACCGAAAGTGACTGCACCGTCACTGCCACCGCAGGCTGCGAGCGCTACTGACATAAGCAGGACAATGGCAATTTGTTTCACTAAAGTATCCTTATCGGGGTGGACTGAATCAACATCGAGTCAGATCGGCGAATCCAATCGCGCTGAATTTACCAGATCCGTATCCTTTGTCCGTGTTACACGTTGCTTTGTTCGAACAAAGTTACATTTAGTTCGAAGAAAATGAGAAACATTCATCAAAACCTAAGGCTGGCCGGGGGTTTCGCCGCAATTTCACACTACCGTCCAAGGGTGGCAAGCCCGCTGTAATGGAAGCCAAAAAATTCCAAATTGTTAAGAAACACAAACCTAATGAAGCAGTATAAAGACATGAAACTGACCCGCAACTTAAACCCATGAGGCGATAAATGACCAGCAAGGATGTGACCTCACGCTTGTGTAACGCTATTGATGACGCTGCGGAAGAACTTGTCGAACTGACACAGCAGCTTATCAGAATTCCGACCGTAAACCCGCCTGCTTCAAACTACCGGGACATCTGCGACCTTATAAGCAAACGACTGTCAGCCAGGGGATTCAAATGTGAGTTGGTACGGGCGACAGGTGCGTTAGGCGACAGCGATCAGTATCCGCGTTGGAACGTCATTGCCAGACATGTTGGGAAACAGCCCGGTGAATGTGTCCATTTTAATTCGCACACTGATGTTGTTGCTGTCGGTGATGGATGGACGGTGGACCCGTTCGATGGCGTGGTACAGGACGGCAAAGTGTACGGACGTGGTGCCTGCGACATGAAAGGAGGCCTGGCCGCATCGATAATCGCCGCGGAAAAATTTATTGAAGTCTGTGGCGACTACAATGGAGCCATTGAGATCTCCGGCACCGCCGACGAAGAGTCAGGTGGCTTTGGCGGTGTTGCCTATCTGGCAGAACATGGATGGTTTGACCCTGAACGTGTGCAACACGTAATTATTCCGGAGCCATTAAATAAGGACCGCATCTGCCTGGGTCACCGCGGTGTACTTTGGACAGAGATTGAAACTTATGGACACATTGCACACGGATCGATGCCGTTTCAGGGTGAGTGTGCCATCAGACATATGGGCGCGGTAGTCGAAGCCATTGAACAAAAGATTTACCCGTCACTACTGAAGAAAAAAACAGCAATGCCGGTGGTACCGGAACAGGCACGCCAGGCAACACTCAACATCAATTCAATTCATGGCGGATTGCCGGAACCTGAAGATGGCTATAGCGGTCTGCCTGCAGCACTGGTGCCCGACCGATGCCGCATGGTGCTCGACCGTCGCTTCATCATTGAAGAAGATATTGAAGATGTCAGACAAGAGCTACAGGCATTGCTACGCGAAGTTGGCCAAAGCAGACCAAAATTCAAAGCTAAAACAAAAGAGTTATTTTCTGTATTGCCGATGATGACGGACAAAGATTCACCGATCGTCAGAGCGGTTGCAGATGCCATTCAAGATGAACTCGGAACAACTCCGGACTATGTTGTTTCTCCCGGCACCTATGATCAAAAGCATATTGATCGCATCGGGCGTTTAAAAAACTGCATCGCCTACGGACCGGGAATACTCGATCTCGCACATCAGCCGGACGAATACGTTGGAATTCAGGATATGGTCGATGCGGCAAAAGTGATGGCAAGATCACTCGCATCAATTCTATTGGTTTAATCTTCCGGCTAATTTAATCTTCTTCCGGCTTAATCTTCTTCTCTTTTATTCTTCTTCTGTCAGCCGCAGCAGTATTGCACCATCTTCGACCTGATCACCCACAGCTGCCAGAATTTCTTCGACGCTGCCATCTCGAGGTGCCGCCAGTGTATGCTCCATTTTCATCGCTTCCATAACGATTAACGCGTCTCCGGCGACTACTACATCACCTTTTACTACACTGACTTGCTTTACCTGACCCGGCATCGGTGCAACAACCAGATCTCCTCCGGCCTCGTCACCACCATCACCATCAAGCGGATCAGGTACGCTAAAGTGCCAGCCACGATCAGAAAACACACTGACTGCTGCGGGATTAGATTTGCTCGCACCAAAGGAGTGGCAAACAATATCCACAGTCTCCCCATCAAAGATAACCCGGTTATTGTCCTGCATTGAATAGGAATGCACCCTGCCGTCCACAGAAATTTGCCAATCGGTATCACTGTTGCCTTTTAACGCAACAAGTATTTCCTCACCTCGATGATTCTTAAGCTTTATTGAATAGAGCATTGGCTGCCACAGCGAAAACGCAGTAAACGAATCACTGTTACGGGCAACACCGGCAGCTTCCAATGCAGCAGATGCAACAACCACATCAGGCACTGACTTAACACCTGCGAGATCATCACTGTAACGTTCGATCAAGCCGGTATCGACATCACCACTTGCGAAATCGACGTTCTCGGTTAAGTCACTGAGAAAATTAATATTGGTAACCGAACCTGCTGCATGGCAACCACGCAACGCCTGCAATAGCTGGAGGCGCGCTTGCTCCCGTGTAGCGCCATGGACAATTAACTTGGCAATCATCGGATCGTAAAAAGGAGAGATGGTATCTCCCGCACGTACACCTGTATCTACTCGAGATGCGGTACTACCTTCCGAATAGGCGCCATTGGAATTGGCGGCAGATGGGAAATCCAGATGATGCAAAGTACCGGTAGCTGGCAAAAAACCTTTTTCAACATCTTCAGC
>CAYPDN010000020.1:0-24159 GCA_964409445.1 uncultured Granulosicoccaceae bacterium | reverse complement strand
ACTTCATCAACAACCAGGATGCAATGAGCGCTGAGCTCGAAGATCCTTATGTTCTTCTTTATGATAAAAAGATCTCTAACATCCGTGATTTACTGCCAACACTTGAAGCTGTTGCAAAAGCTGGTAAGCCACTGTTGATTATTGCTGAAGATGTTGAAGGTGAAGCACTCGCAACTCTGGTTGTGAACAGCATGCGCGGTATTGTTAAAGTTTGTGCGGTTAAAGCACCGGGCTTTGGCGATCGCCGTAAAGCGATGTTGCAGGATATCGCTATCCTGACTGGTGGCCAGGTTATTTCTGAAGAAGTTGGTCTTTCTCTTGAGAAAGTGACTCTTGAAGATCTGGGTAATGCGAAGAAAGTTAACATCGATAAAGAGAACACAACTCTGGTTGATGGTGCTGGTGCTAAGGCTGAAATCGATGGTCGTGTTGAACAGATTCGCACACAGATTGATCAGGCCACTTCTGACTACGATCGTGAAAAGCTTCAAGAGCGTGTTGCCAAGCTTGCTGGTGGTGTTGCGGTAATTAAAGTTGGTGCGACTACCGAAGTTGAAATGAAAGAAAAGAAAGACCGTGTCGACGATGCACTGCACGCAACTCGTGCAGCTGTTGAAGAAGGTGTGGTCGCAGGTGGTGGTGTAGCACTAATTCGTGCGGTGAAATCACTTGAGAAGCTCAAAGGTGACAACTCTGATCAGGACCACGGTATAGCAATCGCTCGCCGTGCCATGGAAGAGCCACTGCGTCAGATCGTATCCAACGCTGGTGATGAGCCATCTGTAGTGGTCAATCAGGTCGCTGGTGAGTCAGGCAACTATGGCTACAATGCAGCCACTGGTGAATATGGCGATATGATTGAGATGGGTATTCTTGACCCGACTAAGGTAACTCGCTCAGCGTTGCAGAACGCGGCTTCAATCGGTGGTCTGATGATCACTACAGAGGCGATGATCGCTGATGTACCGAAGGAAGAGGCTGCAGCACCTGCAATGCCTGACATGGGCGGCATGGGTGGAATGGGCGGCATGATGTAAGTCGTGCTTGCTGACAACTGCCCTCCGGGTTACCGCGAGGGTAGTTTCAACTAAGTCTAAGAAAGGCCCCGCTTGCGGGGCTTTTTGCTGGCTGACCATGTTTATCGAGCTCAAGTTGTGCTTCAAGTTTGTAAAATCACAACAATTAGTAGTTATACTTCTGTATTGACGTTATGCAATGTGAATAGTACGTCCGCCCACTTTTACCGGACGCCAATGTATGAGAGTTTGCTCCCCGGTGAGGCCGTATCCGTCAAAGAACGGTGTTCTCAGCCTTGCTTTACTTTATCAAATCGAATTTCAGGCAAATCTGTTAAGTGAAAATAATAACTATAAAATCTTCAGTTCTGGCTGCGGTTGTTGTCATGACCATTGGTGTGGGCGAGAGATCGCACGCAGGTGTATTCGACCAGCTTGCTGCATTGGCCAACGGTGTATTGCCGGCGTACGGCCGGGAGCAGGCATTAAGCTTTCGTCCAGACCTGCCTAAGCGTCAGATAGATGCAGGAATAAGAGAAGCGCTTGTTGTGGCGTCTGACCGTGTCGTTCAACAGGTTGTTGCAAACTCTGGTTACTCTGCTGATGGTGAAGCTCGGCTCTCTGCTGATATGCGCCAGGTGCAAAAGACGGCTGTCAGTCTCGGCCTCGAGGCATCCTTTGATCAGCTTACTCAACAGATTAATGAAGCGGTTGTCGCCGCCGCCCCTGTGACTGGCAAGTTGTTGAAGGCTGCTGTGAGACGAGTTGAATTTAGTGAGCCGCGTGGATTGCTGGCATCACACGAAACTGCGGCAACAGATTTTTTGCGGCGCAAGGTTTCAGCCAATCTGCAACGACAGCTTCAGCCACTGGTAACGGATATACTTAAGCGTACCGGGGCTGCTTCAACCAGTGCTATGTTAGCGTCTGAAATTCAGTTTGGCAGCCTGCTTAATACGATTACAGAAAACCATATTATCGAGCAAAGTATCGACGGGTTTTTTGACAGGCTGGAGGTGGAGGAGACAATCATAAGACAAGACCCGGCATCCCGCCCGACTAAACTGCTGCGAAAGGTTTTTGGTTAAACCCACAGGTTTCGCGCTACTTTTTTGAAACTGCTGCAACACAGGCGTTTAGCTTGTCAAGCCTGTTGCATGTTTGTTCTGGTTTGTTGTCTTGTTATAGTTTCCAGTCACCCGGGCTGGAACCAAGCCTTAATGTAATTCCGGACGCGGGCGAGAGCTTGCGGGAGCACTGTCTGTCCAACCGTAACACTTAGCTACAGGGCACGTACGAACAGGCGATTGAGTGGCTTCATCTGGTAGACTCATTGTTTAGTGAATAATACTGAAACCGGTTTACCCATAATTTGGGCTCACCATAACTAGACAGGGGAATATCTTGCGAAGAGCGGTAGTAACCGGGCTGGGCATTGTGTCCTGCCTTGGTAATGATAAACATCAGGTCACCGAAGCGCTGAAGACCGGACGTTCAGGTATTTCCAGCAAGCCTGAGTATGCCGAGCTTGGCATGCGAAGCCAGATTGCAGGTTCTCCTGAGATCGATTTCAAGGATCATATCGACCGCAAGCAGCTCCGCTTTATGGGTGCTTCTGCTGCCTTTGCCTACATTGCGATGCAACAGGCCGTCGAAGACTCAGGTTTGACCGACGCGATGGTATCTAATGTTCGGACCGGCATTATTGCGGGTTCCGGTGGCGCATCCTCTGCAAATCAGGTGGAGGCAGCGGATGTTATGCGGGATAAAGGCGTACGTCGTGTTGGCCCGTACCGTGTGACGCAAACTATGGGCAGTACAGTTTCAGCTTGTCTCGCAACACCATTTAGCATCAAAGGCGTTAACTATTCTATGTCGTCAGCATGTTCTACCAGTGCTCATTGTATTGGTCATGCTGCTGAGCAAATACAGCTTGGTAAACAGGATGTGGTTTTTGCCGGCGGTGGTGAGGAAGAGCACTGGACCATGAGTTGTCTTTTTGATGCGATGGGTGCTTTGTCTTCGAAATATAACGACACACCGACCGAGGCGTCTCGTGCTTACGATGCAGCGCGCGATGGTTTTGTTATTGCCGGTGGTGGCGGTATGTTGGTTGTTGAAGAGCTCGATCATGCACTGGCACGTGGTGCGAATATCTATGCGGAAATTGTTGGCTACGGTGCGACTTCTGATGGGGCTGATATGGTGGCACCTTCAGGTGAAGGTGCTGTTCGCTGCATGCAAATGGCAATGCAGTCGTTTGATGGCGGGGTCAACTCAGAGATAGATTATCTGAATGCCCACGGCACCAGCACACCAGCAGGTGATGTCACAGAGCTGCGTGCAGTCAGTGAAGCCTTCGGTGGCAAGACTCCCAAAATCAGTTCAACTAAATCTCTGTCCGGACACTCGCTTGGTGCTGCAGGTGTGCAGGAAGCAATTTACTGCCTGCTGATGCAGCAGGGTAATTTCATCACAGCATCTGCAAACATCAACACACTTGATCCTGAAGCCGGTGATGTAGATATCGTCCGTGAAACAATAAATGATGCGAAGTTAGATACCGTGATGTCAAATAGTTTTGGCTTTGGCGGTACCAATGCCTCGCTGGTGATGCGGCGCTATAGCAAATAGTTAGCGGTTAGCGGGTGAGTTTAGTTTCCATACTGCTTGATGTTAATCCCACTTTAATGGTGGTTCATCAAGGGCTGCGCTTTGTTCTTTGAGTTCCAGAATATGCTCGTCCCAGTAGCGTGGGCTTGCAAGCCATGGGAATGCTTGTTGAAAAGCAGGTTCGTCACGTCGTATATCCAGCCATGCGGCGTAGTGAATCATTCTAAGAGTGCGCAATGATTCGATCAATCCAAGCTCCTTCGGATCAAACTCTCTGAATTGCGTATAACCTTCCAGTAAATCTGCAAGCCGCGCTTGCTGGTACTGTCTGTCGCCAGACAGAAACAACCAGATATCCTGAATTGCAGGTCCAGTGCGCGCATCATCCAGATCAACAATGTGCGGAGTCTCGTCGCGCCATAGAATATTGCCTGGGTGGAAATCACCGTGCAGTCTTATTGCACGAGACTTTGAGATGTCTTCAATTTGATCATCAACCTTTTCAAGTAAATCAATCACCAGTGATTCATAGGCGTCAGCTAAATCTCCCGGCAGTCGATCGTTGTCGAGCAGATAGTTTGCGGATACATGGCCGAGTGTTGCAGTGTCTATGATTGGACGATGTTTGAATTCTTTTATTTCTGCCACTTTGTGGATGCGGCCGATGAATCGGCCAATAATTTCCAGCTGCTGCGGATTGTCGAGTTCGGGTGATCTGCCACCGCGCATTGGATAAAGCGCAAAGTGGTAGCCGTTGCTTTTTCTGAGGGTTTTGCCTTGCTGATCGGGGAGTGCGGTGACTACCGGGATTTCGCTGTCTGCGAGTTCCTGAGCAAAGGAATGCTCTTCGTTAATTTGATCTTCAGTCCAGCGTTCCGGACGGTAGAATTTGGCGATAAGCGGCAAACCGTCTTCAATACCAATTCGATAGACGCGATTTTCGTAGCTGTTAAGCGCAAGTAATCGTCCGTCTGTCAGGAGTCCTGACTGTGACTCAATGGCATCCAGAATGACTTCCGGTGAAAGAGTTTCGAAACTGTCTTTCTTTGCACGCTCTGTCATGTGTTTAATTGTCGGCCGTTGTTATCGCGAGATGGCTTGTAAGAAAAATACCCTGACCAGGATCCATAGCCAGTTGTTGCTGATTTCGTATCTGTGTTAAACTTGCGCGAAGTTGTGGCTTTTTTAACTCTATTGCTCCGATATTCTGCGAAAATCCAATAATCGATTTTTTGCACCGCAAAGCAGTTGAGCAAACTAGGCTGCAATATTGACCTGGCCGGAGACGGCTCAAAGTTTGGCGGATATCGCTGACTCTGTCCAACCTTGCTTGGTTGCATTCAAGGGTTCAGAGCAACGGGATTACGCTGATCTACTAATGAGGCGGATTAAAAATCTATGGATATTCGCAAAGTAAAAAAGCTGATTGAGCTGTTAGAAGAATCGGCGATCTCCGAAATCGAAATTAAAGAGGGCGAGGAATCAGTGCGGATCAGCCGTGCTAACAGCGCTCCGGTTTATGCGCCCCCGGTTCAGCCATTGCCTGCAGTCGCAGCACCAGCAGTAGCACCGCCGGCAGCCGCGTTACCGGCGGCGGCACCTGCTGCCACGGCCACCACACCTGCTGCAGAGGAGGTGGATGGTACAGTAATTAATTCGCCAATGGTCGGGACCTATTACGCAGCACCTTCACCTGGCGCGCCGTCGTTTGTCAAAGTTGGGCAATCGATTAAGCCTGGTGACACAATTTGCATTGTTGAAGCAATGAAAATTCTCAACCAGATCGAAGCTGAAGTTGGCGGTGTTGTTAAGAAATTACTGGTAGAAGACGGTCAGCCTGTTGAGTTTGGTGAGCCATTAATGATCGTTGAAACATGAAGAAGGTACTAATTGCCAACCGGGGTGAGATAGCACTCCGCATTATGCGCTGCTGTCGCGATATGGGGATTGGTACTGTCGCGGTTTATTCCACTGCAGATCGCGAGTTAAAGCATGTGCGTCTTGCAGATGAAGCGGTTTGTATCGGTCCTCCGCCATCGACTGAGAGCTATTTGAATATTCCGGCACTGATCAGTGCAGCCGAGATCACAGACGTTGACGGTATACACCCAGGCTACGGTTTTTTATCTGAAAATGCAGACTTTGCCGAGCGAGTAGAGTCGAGTGGTTTTACTTTTATTGGTCCTTCACCCGGTGTCATTCGGTTGATGGGTGACAAAGTCAGTGCGATTAAAGAAATGCGTGCGGCCGGTGTACCTTGCGTACCTGGTTCTGATGGTCCGCTCGGTGAAGATGCAAAAACCAATCTTGAAATCGCCAATGAAATAGGTTACCCGATCATTATCAAGGCTGCAGGTGGTGGTGGTGGCCGTGGGATGCGTGTGGTGCGCGGTGATGATGAACTGATTGAATCAATTGCACTTACCAAAGCTGAAGCGGGGGCTGCCTTTAATAACGATGTTGTCTACATGGAAAAGTTTCTTGAGAAACCTCGACATGTAGAGTTTCAGGTGTTGTCTGATACCCACGGAGATGCAATTCATCTGGGTGAGCGCGATTGTTCAATGCAACGGCGTCACCAAAAAGTTGTTGAGGAAGCGCCGGCACCTGGTATCACCCCTGAACTACGTGCATCAATGGGTGAAAAGTGCGTTAGTGCCTGTAAGCGTTTAGGCTATCGCGGCGCAGGCACATTTGAGTTTCTGTTTCAGGATGGTGAATTTTATTTCATTGAAATGAATACCCGGGTACAGGTTGAACACCCGGTGACGGAAATGATTACCGGGGTCGATATTGTCAAAGAGCAGCTGAAAATTGCGATGGGCCTGCCACTGACCTACGCTCAGGAAAATATCAAGATCAGCGGTCATGCGTTTGAGTGCAGGATCAATGCGGAAGACCCGGAGTCTTTCATGCCGAGCCCGGGGCTGATAGAACAGTTTCATCCACCCGGTGGTTTAGGTGTTCGAGTGGATACCCATATCTATAACGGCTATCGCGTACCACCAAACTACGACTCAATGATTGGTAAGTTGATCGCTCATGGCAACTCCAGAGAGTCTGCCGTTGCACGAATGCGTGGTGCACTGAGTGAAGTGTTTATCGTTGGAATTAAAACTAACATCCCGCTTTTGTCATCGATAATGGACGATGATAACTTTGCTGAAGGTGGTACGGATATTCACTACCTGGAAAAGAAGCTGGGCATTTCGTGACTCTCCGATCTATGTTCCGCGACATATCCTGCCTCTTGAGCACGATGCGGTTTGTCTGTTGCTGAAGATTTTAATTCATAACATTATCTACACATGAGTGGTGACTATTTACTGTTGAAAGTGGCAGTGCCGCGCCAACATGCGGAGATGATTGAATCGTCGATGCTGGATAGTGGTGCTGTGTCTTGTACTTATCAGGATGCCACCGACACTCCTATCCATGAACCTGCCCCGGGTACCGCACCCTTGTGGCCTGAGGTCGTCATTAGCGGAGTCTACGCACAAGGTACAGACGCGGATACTGCAAAGTCTTTATTGCGTTCTCTGATCAGCCCGGTTACCGATGCAGGCATTACCGCTGAGGTGTTGCCCGACACAGATTGGGAGCGTGCCTGGATGGAAGATTTCAAACCGGTAAAAGTCGCTGCCAAACTTTGGGTAGTACCGACGTTCTGCACTGCACCGGATCCATCATCGGTTAATATTGCGCTTGATCCCGGGCTCGCTTTCGGTTCCGGCACCCATCCGACGACACATCTTTGTCTGCAGTGGCTGGCAAAGCTCGATCTATCGGGTAAAACGGTCGTCGACTACGGTTGCGGGTCGGGAATTCTTGCGGTCGCCGCAGCGATGATGGGTGCAACAAAAGTATTTGCCTACGACATCGATGAGCAGGCATTTCAAGCGACAATCGAGAACGCTGAGCGCAATGGTGTTGCTGACAAGATTACGATTTGTCACAGCGATAAGGACATACCTCTAAACATTGATATTGTAGTCGCCAACATTTTGCTCGCGCCGTTGTTAGAGCTCAGATCGCGCTTTGGCGAGCTACTGAGTGATCAGGGCAAACTCGGGGTGTCGGGTGTGTTATCCGAGCAGATTGCGACACTCGCTGCGGCCTATGCTACACAGTTTCGTCACAGTGAAACCGAGATTCGCGAGCAGTGGGCAATGTACACTGCAGTTGTGCAGGGTTCGTTGCCAACATGATTGCGGTTGTTGTTGGAAGTACCTTTCAGAATATTTGCTTTATTTGATACAGGCGAGCTCATGATTACCCGTTGCGATCATTGTGGATCTACCTTTGAAGTCAGTGCCGAGCTTTTAAATTCAGGCGACCCGAGTGTGCGTTGTGGTGAGTGCATGTCACTATTCGATGCACGTGCGAATTTATACAACGAAGCAGACTTTCAGAGAGCCTCCGCGACACTAAAGCCGGTACACAGAAGCCGGGTCGTCAAGCGGAATATCGAAACCGTAGATTCTGTGATTCTTGAAACTGCAGATACCGTTGCCGTTGAACACATTTATACTGCCGCGGGCGCGGCTTTGTCATCAAACAGCAATGCGGACGTTAAGCCACCGACGAATTATGACTCGGGCGTTCGACCGGATATCGACCTTGACGATACATCGGATCGCAATCGGGAACACCGCTTCGACAACAGGTATCCGGAAGATCTCGAGTTTGAGCGGACTATTGCCACCGAGTCAGCTCATATCAACCTGGACTCTGATGTGAATTATCGTCAGAGCACGCCTCCACGTGGCTACCCTGATCGTGGTGACGAGAGTCGCAACAGAGAGTCTCGTCGCGATGCAACAACTGCTGAACGAGAGGCGCGGCACAAGCAACAAACAATGCGTGAACGCGAGCAACGTGCTTTGCAAATGGAGCCGGAGCGCGATTTTGAATCATCGGCGAGTTTCGAACAGTATGAAACTAAAGTTGATTCCCGCTTGCACGCTGAAAACAGACACACAGCAAACAGGCGAGCCGAAGCCCGTGTAAACCAGACGTCTATAGATGACGGGGATCTTGCACACGATGCCGGAATTACTGCTCGTGGAGACCACGCATTCATTCCTGATGATGTATTGAAGAGACCTGCCGTGCTCCGCGATGACGGTCGTCGTGATGATCTTCAATTCCGTGCTGATACACCGCGCTTTGCAACATCCCCCGGTGACAGCCGAAGAGACGGCAGTCGCCTTAAGATACGGGAATCCCAGGTGTCAACTGTCGATACTTCTACAGGTACACGGGCAGATCTGACAGAAGATCAAGTTGGTGATCGCACTCAGGCAGCGGACCGCCTGCGAGGTGCAGTTCGCAAAGAAACCAGAACCGACAATGATAAAGCCAGCGGTGCCGATGAAACCAGACATATCGATGAGGCCAGGCGTATCGATGAGGCCAGGCGCACCGATGAAGCTATAGCTGGTAATGGATACCGACCTGAGACCAGAAGCGTTGAATCGAGAGCAACACATCGTGAGCCGGAATCTCGTCGAACGGAAGAGAGTCGGCCGAATCCTGAGCGCCTGGAAAAATTGCACAGCAGCGAGTTTCAACACTTGTTTGACCAGGACGTCGATGAACTTGCTGTGCAAGACAGGCAGCTGGAAGTTGCCGGTTCCTCAGCTCAGGAGATGCGTCGTTATCAACACTACCGTCCGTCGGTTGATGTAGACGTAGCCCCGGATGTAACAGATGAGGACGCTACCAGCAGACGTCGTGGTCTGGGTATTAAATCCGTGCTGTGGTTAGTCGGACTATGTGCCGCGATTTGCCTGTTGTTGTTTGCTGCGCGCAACGTGATAGCAAATATGAATTTGCCTGAACCTTTAATTACAGGTTTTTGTCAGGTGACCGGTTGTGTACCGGCTGAGGCAAAAAAGAATGTCGATCAGTTAAAAACCATGCGCAAATCTCTGTACCCGCATCCGGAAATTGAAAATGCATTGGTGATCAGTGTTGACGTCATCAATGATTCTGTCTACAAGCAACCTTATCCGACGCTTGCTGTGACCTTGCTGGATGCCGATGGCGGTACGATCGCAGAGCGTGCTTTTGAAAGTGCCGACTATGAAGTTGTAGACGGTGGTGAATCCGGATTCCTGATGCCCGGAAATCCTACGCGCCTTAAAGTCGAAGTCGTTGATACGGGTTTGGATGCAGAAGAGCTTGAATTAGTGTTTGAGTAGGGCATTCCCGCAGGCGGTATTGAATCGTAAAATTCAGAAAATTTCTGTGCTCCCTAAATGGTTTGAGCATCAGTGATGCACGTTTGACTGAAAAATGAATGCCGTACGGCAGCTTTTCAAGTCATAGGTTGGCACTGCGTTGGTCAATCAACGAGTACATCCAGTTAACTCTTTAATTAACAGCGCGGCTGAACTTATGTAGAATAGTCCGCCCTGTTTCGGTAAGTGTTTCACTATGCGCGTTGGTCGCTTTGAATTTGATCGTCCGGTTGTGCTTGCCCCGATGGCAGGGGTTACTGACAGACCGTTTCGGATTCTTTGCAAACGCCTTGGTGCTGATCTCGCTGTATCAGAAATGGTCACCTCCAACAAAGCACTTTACGCATCCCGCAAATCCCTTACCCGCATGAACCATGACGGAGAAGTATCGCCGAAGATCATTCAGATCGCAGGCGGAGATGCGGCAATGATGGTTGAAGCCGCTCAGATGAACGCATCGCTTGGCGCTGACATCATTGACATCAACATGGGATGTCCCGCTAAAAAAGTGTGTAACAAATTGGCAGGCTCGGCACTTCTATCGGATGAAAGTCTGGTGTATAAAATCCTCAAAGCGGTTGTTGATTCCGTTGATGTGCCGGTAACGCTTAAGATTAGAACCGGTCCATCTCCGGAGCATAAAAACGGTGTTGCGATTGCAAATATTGCACAGGATTGTGGAGTGGCGATGCTGTCGGTTCATGGTAGAACAAGAGCAGATAAATTTTTGGGGGAGGCTGAATATGAAACCATTGCCGGTATTGTTGATTGTGTTGACATACCAGTACTTGCGAACGGGGACATTAGTACTCCGCAGAAGGCAGAACAGGTGCTGCAAATGACCGGTGCTGATGGCGTGATGGTTGGGCGTGCGGCACAAGGTAACCCGTGGATCTTCAGTCAAATAAAACACTACCTTGAAACCGGCCGTGAACTTGAGCCGCCTGCGGCTTGTGAAAAAGCAGATGTTCTAAAGTGGCATCTGCAAAATCTATATGAATTGTACGGTGAATATAGCGGTGTACGAATTGCTCGCAAGCACATTGCCTGGTATTGCAAAGGCAAAAAACATGCAGCCGAATTCCGAAGTAATGTTTATAAGCTTGAAACGACCGCTGAACAGTTAAATCAGGTTGATGCTTTTTTTCGCCACTCGAGCTTTGAAAATTATTCCACTTCAGCCGGAGCAACAACAACCGGAGTAACAGTAGGAGAGGTGGCATGAGTACGTCTCCATTGCAGGTGCAGGTTGAAAAAGAACTACATCAGTACTTTGATATTTTAAATGGTCAAAAGCCGTCGGCTCTTCATGATCTGGTTATCAGTCAGGTTGAAGAGGCGTTGTTCCGAGTTGTGCTTGACTACTGTGGTGGTAATCAAAGCAAAGCCGCTGCCTACCTTGGCATTAATCGCGGGACGTTGAGAAAAAAATTAGCGTTGTATGATCTGGCTTGAGGCTACCCATTCTTAGCAAGGTCTGTCGAACTGTCGCCTTCCCTTTGTACTAATTATTAGCCACACTACTGTACGAGACTAAGTCTATTAAAATTTCCCGCGCATTACTCAGTGTTTCCGATAAAACCGGCATAGTGGAGCTTGCCCGTGCTTTATCAGATGCAGGCGTGACTCTTCTGTCCACCGGTGGTACTGCCGCAGCCATTGCAAAAAGCGGTATTGATGTCACTGAGGTTTCAGATGTCACCGGATTTCCGGAGATGATGGATGGTCGCGTTAAAACACTGCATCCGAAAATTCACGGCGCAATTCTGGGGCGTCGTAGTGTGGATTCCGCTGTAATGAGTGAGCACGACATTACCGCTATCGATTTAGTTGTGGTTAACTTATATCCGTTTGTTGAAACCGTGTCGAAGCCTGAGTGCACGTTGGCAAATGCCATTGAAAACATTGATATCGGTGGTCCTGCAATGATTCGTTCAGCGGCGAAAAACCATGCAGATGTTGCTGTAGTGACCGATCCTGCAGACTATGCAAAGATTGTTGCATCTGTTGCCAATTCTGATGGTGTAACTGATGAGCAAAGATACAAGCTTGCCTGCAAGGCTTTTGCACACACGGCCGCCTATGACACTGCAGTATCCCGTTATCTGAAATCGCAGGATGTAGCAGTGCAAGCTGCTGACCAGATTACAGCGACGGAGTTTGAGACAACTCTACAAATAAATCTCAACAAAATACAAGACCTGCGATACGGGGAAAATCCTCATCAGGCAGCGGCATTTTACAGGCGACAGAGTGCAGGCTCCTCTGGAATCGCCAATGCACAACAGCTGCAGGGCAAGGAGTTGTCTTTTAATAATATTGGTGATTCCGACGCTGCTCTTGAGTGCGTCTTCCAGTTTGATGAGCCTGCTTGTGTGATTGTGAAGCATGCTAATCCGTGCGGGGTTTCAATTGCTGCAAATATTTCTGATGCCTATGAAAAAGCGTATGTAACAGATCCTGTTTCAGCGTTCGGTGGCATTATCGCATTCAATCGTGAGCTTGATGCAGATACAGCTCGGGCCATGGTGGAACGACAGTTTATTGAAGTGCTGCTTGCTCCGGCATTCCATCCGGATGCTATTGAGGTCCTTCAGGAAAAGCCGAATGTACGAGTATTGAAAGTGACCGCAGATCAGGACGTATCTTCAGCACCTGTTTATCAGTCAGTAGGTGGGGGTATGTTGGTGCAACAAAACGACAATCGCATTGTTAAGGCTTCAGAGTTAAATGCTGTTACTAAAATAAAACCAGATGATTCGCAAATACGTGATCTGCTGTTTGCCTGGAAAATCGTCAAGTATGTAAAGTCGAACGCTATTGTGTTTTGTAAAGATGGTGCAAGTATCGGTATTGGTGCCGGGCAAATGAGTCGTGTTTACTCGGCTAAAATTGCAGCAATAAAAGCCACTGATGCTGAACTTGAGCTCACATCAACGGTGATGGCTTCAGATGCGTTCTTTCCGTTCAGAGATACAGTCGATCAGGCGGCGGAATACGGTGTTAAGGCGATTATCCAGCCGGGTGGCTCTATGCGTGATCAGGAGGCTATTGATGCGGCAAATGAGCACGGTATGGCAATGGTGTTTACCGGGGTACGTCACTTCAGGCATTGAGTTGGTTTTAAAAGGCTGCATAGTGTCTGGCCTTCCTTTGCCCGGAGTTGCGGTCTGTAACCGCCTAACACTTTAGAAGTGGGGGTTATATTTTATTGTAATCCCCCTTATTGTTGTTTTAAGTTCTCGAAATCCTTTATTAGTGCGTGGGTAGTGACGTCGAGTGTTGTCCAGGTGGTGAATGCCAGTGCTGCCTGCTCTACCAGCATTCCACGTCCATCGTGGGAAACTTTGCATCCTGCTTTATTTGCCCATTGTAGAAAAAGAGTTGGTTCGGATGCATAGGCCAGATCATAACAACAGGTATTTTGTGAGATCAGGGATGTGTCTGATATTGGCAGTTTGGCACTGAGGCTTGCTGAGGTAGCGTTTATTAAAACGTCAACTGCTTTCAGATCAGGTGGAATTTTGTCAGCGCCGATCGCTGTGATTTTGAAGATATCTGTAAATTCGTCCGCCAGAGTTTGCGCTTTTGAAGCCGTGCGATTGATAATGGTCAGTCCTGCAGGACGCTCGTTTATCAGTGGCTGCAGAATACCGCGCGTCGCGCCACCGGCTCCGATAATAATAATGTTTGCGTCCTTTAGATCAAGCCTGAGGTTTTGGGTGAGGTCCTGCAGCAGACCTCCGCCATCTGTATTGTGGCCGCATAGCGTGCCGGTGTTTGATCTGTAAAGTGTATTTACAGCCTGTGCTCGTCTGGCACTTTCGGTCAGCTCATCACAAAGTTCAAATGCCTGCTCTTTAAACGGCATTGTGACGTTGCAACCTTCACCACCGTTTGCGAAAAATTCCTCAACATCGGCCGCAAAACCTGCCTCAGTTGAGAGAAGCTTGTCGTAGGTGATATCGAGATTGTGCTGTACTGCAAACTCAAGATGTATCGGTGGTGACAAACTGTGTTCGATCGGGTTGCCGAATACGGCGAATTTTTTTCTCTTATATTGTTTCATGTTTATTTCGGCATGTTTATTTTGGCATGTTTTTTTTTTTGGTGTTGCACTTTTGGGCTATGTTTAGCGCGGCTTGTTGGCTACACTCTTATTATAAATCAAACACACTACAGTTGATGGAGTGAATAGTTGGCTAATTACAGCACCAGTGGAGGCGGTTTTCCGGGTACGCGACTACGACGTATGCGCAGCGACGACTTCAGTCGTCGCCTGATGCGTGAAACGACTGTCACATGCGACGATCTTATTTACCCGGTATTTGTCATTGAAGGCAGCGGTGAAAGCCACCCGGTGCCGAGTATGCCGGGTGTCAGCAGAGTGACAATAGACCTGTTGTTGCGCGATGCTGAATCATTGATGAAAAACAACATCCCCTGTGTCACGATATTCCCGGTCACACCGGATGATGTAAAAACTGAAAAAGCCGAGCAGGCTTATGATCCTGATGGTCTGGCTCAGCGTGCGATCCGTGCGGTCAAAAAAGAGTTTCCGGAACTTGGCGTGATGACAGATGTAGCGCTTGATCCGTTTACCATTCATGGTCAGGACGGCCTCACCGATAAAAACGGCTATGTTGTTAACGATCAGACTGTCGAAGTGCTCGTGGCACAGGCGTTGTCACATGCAGAAGCAGGTGCAGACATAGTAGGGCCGTCAGATATGATGGATGGTCGTGTGGGTGCAATCAGGGCTGCGTTGGAAACCAATGGCTATATCAATACCAAAATTCTGTCATACGCTGCAAAGTACGCGTCTTCTTTTTACGGCCCGTTTCGAGATGCAGTAGGGGCAACTGCAACGCTCGGTGGTAGCAATAAATATAGCTATCAAATGGATCCTGCCAATACCGATGAAGCGTTGCGAGAAGTTTCACTGGATTTACAAGAGGGTGCTGACATGGTCATGGTCAAACCCGGTTTGCCTTATCTTGATGTGATCACTCGAGTAAAGCGTGAATTCGGTGTACCGGTATGTGCTTATCAGGTGAGTGGTGAGTACGCTATGCTGAAAGCAGCATCACAGAATGGCTGGCTTGACGAGCAGCAGGTGGTGATGGAAAGCATAACCAGCCTCAAGCGTGCTGGCAGTGATGCGATCATGACTTACTATGCACGCGACATAGCGGAATGGCTTAAGACCTCCGTTTAATTTTATTCGTATGATTTTCAATCCAGGTGGCAACCACAGGCAGCATACTTGAAAACACTGGTGACACGTGTTGTAACTGATTTGCACTTCTGGGTTGCAGTGATACTTGGACCGGTTGTCTGGATGGTGTTGTGGTGGTTTACCGGCAAACCTGTACCAGATGGTATTGCGCTTAAGGTTTTGCTTACCAGTGTGGTTCTCTATCCAATTATTGAAGAGCTTGCGTTCAGGGGTTTTATCCAGACGTGGTTACTTGAAAAGTCTATTTTCAGAAACAAACCGTTTCTGCATATGAGTTATGCGAATCTTGTAACCAGCTTTCTATTTGCATCGTTCCATTTGTTTAACCAGTCACCTTTATGGGCGGCGCTGATCTTCGCTCCCTCTTTGGTTTTTGGCTACCTTCGGGAACGGTATGATGCAGTGACACCGTCAATTGTTGTGCATGCGTGGTACAACCTGGGTTTTTTATTGCTGGTTAGCTAGTGCACCTTGAAGATCTTTGCTACACCTCAGTTTCCGGATGGGGCACTGGCTAACCCTGATTCGAAATACTCTCAGGTTAGAGTTCGGCGGTTGCGTGCCTGGTAGTGTGCGAGAGAGAAATTCTGTCTCCTGCAAGCCAGTTGGGACCGGGTAGAAGTGTGTTCCAGTTAATGCGATCTGGTGCTGGCGTTAAGTGCCCGCTAGCATCGTTCGCTATCAAAAAGTGATGCGCCCCGCTCATCGACAATCTGTTTTGCCTTGTTGACAGAGTGTTCTATCGCCGCATCAGCACTGCTATGGTTGTCTGCCCTGATAAATTCAGTTGTCTTTTCGACCCCGTCTACAATTTTACTAATGCTGCCAGCCGTTTTAAATTGCCCACCCTCTGACAGCGGGGTAGCAACAATGGTAACGTCCTTATAGGTAACGGGATCTGCAGCGACAGTGCTGGCAGTCTTTTCTGAACTGCTGCCTTTCAGTGACTGTAAAAGTTTTTTAAACATTGATGTGCGGCTCCGGTAAAAAGTTTTCTGTACGTTGTGACATTAAGTGATGTGCGTGTACAGATGCATTGTTGAATCTCTCAGGTATGCCCGTACACTATTATCCCATGAAAAGAGTGATTTGATCACTAAGCATAAATCTGTGCCTGCCGCTTATGTAGGCCATTTACGCGGGCAATCTACCTGCGCTTTTTAAGAGAGGTACTGCGACCATGGCAAACAGCAACTCTATTTCCTGCCCTTCCTGTGGGGTGGCCATTGAAGATATCACGGCGCATACCCGTAGTATGGCCTGTCCGCACTGTGGCAACTGGGTGTACTTTGGCAGTAATGGCTGGGAAGTTGCCGGTTTGTTCGAGCATGCGATTGATGCGCCTTCGATGTTGCAGCTTGGTAAGAGTGGCGATCTCTCAGGTCGAAAATTTGTTGTCCGCGGTCGTGTTCGCCTGAGTTACAGCGATGGCTTCTGGGATGAATGGTGGCTTGAGTTTGAAGATGGCGATCATCAGTGGCTTGAGGAAGATGACGGAGTTTACCGCTTGCACAGCAACATTGATGCAGCTCCGAAAGCCGATTCTGTAAAGGCTGCATTTGTTGGGGGCAACGTCGACATAGGCGGTGAAAGCTGGTTTGTCTCCGAGCGTGTTGATGCGAGTGTGGCTGGTGTGGAAGGATCACTGCCGGTGGCTATTATTCCCGGTGAAGGTGTGGTTTGTGTTGATGTCATGGGCAAGGGCATGAAGATGTCCATTGAATCTGGCGACAATGATATTCAGGTTTCCCGCAGCAAGGTGGTTCGTGGTTCTAAGTTCAAATGGGATTGAACGTTGCGTCGTCCCATCCTTATCAGGCAGCGAGCATTCGCTGTAGTGACGCTGTAAACTAGGGTTGTATGCAAATTTCTAAACGCCTCGTCGGAATGCACCCGGACAAAGTCCTCGGTGCATTGCAAAATCACATAGATGCCGGACATGAAAAGTCTGCGCTGCAGGCAATCCCCGATCTGCAGTTGCAGCACCCGCAATTCCATAATGAGCTGGAGCAAACAAAAGCTCGCTTGAGTGCGAAGTTGATTGAAGGTGTAAAAGTTCTGGATCGTCGGGCAGCTGAGGTTTTCCGCTGTGTGAATTGTGGTGGTGGTTTGTCGCGACAGCATCTGGAATCTACCCATGTGATTTGTCACTACTGCGGCTGTGATGCAGAGCACCCGGCGCAGAATATTCACCTGGAAAGATGGAACAAGGCGCTTGATCTTGAATCTAATTTCACGGTCGGTGATTTCTTTGAGTTTGACGGGCAGCGTTGGCAATCGATTGGCGTGCAGCTTTTCAGCGGCAGAGTACGTGAGTACGGAGAGGATGGATGGGAGACCAATTTCTCTCGCTACACCAGTTGGTGGATGCTAAACGAACGTCGCGAGATAGCCTGGTTGGTCGACGATGGCAGTACACGCTATTGGGCTGACAAATACATCCCTGAAAAACCAATGGCACCAGAATCGTCTGATAAAAAGTATGAGCATGGGATATGGAAACTGGAATTTGCGGCAGGTGAGTTTAGCTATCAGCCAAAGCCCGGGGAAAAACTGACGACAGCCGAAACAGCCAGAAAAGTATCTATGCCGATTCGCCCGGGAGGCAAAAACCATCGCTACTACACGAGTGTTGAAACCCGCCTTGATGCCAATGACAAGCCGAAAGAAATTGAGTTTACCCGATCTCGTGAAATATCCAACGAAGATATGTTGGTCGGGCTTGGTAAGGACACTGAATCCACCGATCTTGCACGCTGGAAGCATTCGATTATTGCGTTAATTGCAGCGCTGCCTCTTTTAATTGGTGTCTGCGTGTACTTCAATAAAGGCGGTGAGGAAATAGTCAAAGCGGTTGATCTGAATTCCCAGTCAACCGGTATAGAGCTGCAAACTTTGAAAGTGGATGAAGCCGGAACAATGTTCGAGATGGCTGCCCGAATAAACAAGATAAAAGTAAATACCTGGATCGGTGTTGATTTCCTGCTTGAAAATAGTGATGGTGAAGTAATTTACGATAAGTACCTGGAGTTCTGGCGCGAGAGTGGATTCGACAGCGATGGCCGTTGGGAGGAGAGTCTTAGCCGCATTTCGTGGCACGTGCGGGTAGATGAGCCGGACACTTATCAGGCAATTGTATCAGTAGATCCTGCGTCTACCCAGGCGGCAACCGGCTTCCAGCTGAAGGCTGAACCCAATCGTACACCGATAGCGCCGTTTATGATGGCAGGTTTTTTCAGTTTGTTTATGATGATGCTCTGTCGGTCGAAGCTCTCATCTGTTGCATCGGTCGCTGCATCCATTGCGGTAAAGCTAAGGCGTCGGTTTGAGCCAGATGGTAAGCCTGCAAAAGAACGTGAAGTTTGGGAGCCGTCTTCATGAAGCAATTGCACTATCCGTTGCTTGCCTTGTTGATTTTAGCAATTGTTGGCTTGCCTGCCTGGTATTCCGTCAGAGGTGGCGGGGCTGAAGCAGTACCGGGTGCGGGATCAAAGGAAGTCTTGCGATCGAAAAATGGCCGTGTCTATGTCGGTGGTGGACCACGTGTTGGAAAATAGTGATCTGGCGTGTGTCCTATACAAGAATCTATAATTTATTAGTGGAGAAATTAAATTGAATAACTGCAAATGCAGCCGGATTAAAGCAGGTGTCCTTATCGCGATGATAGCCGTCAGTGATCTTGCTTTGGCACAACAGGAGACTCTGGCGAGCTTTACAGCAGAGCTGATTTCTACCATTGTTTATTCAATTGTAGGGATTGTCATGGGAGTTGTTGGGTTTAAAGTGGTTGACTGGCTGACTCCCGGAAATCTGGCTGAGGAAGTTGCCAACAAGGAAAACCGTGCTCTGGCGGTTCTGGCGGGTTCAATGATGTTGGGCGTTTGCATTATTATCGCTAGTGTATTGATCAGTTAATTTCTTAAAAGGCCGCAAACGGCTGTGACTACTGAGGACGCAGCTACAACTGGTGCAACGGGTACTGTTCCAGATGCAGAGCATGTAATAGGCGACGGTCAATTTGCGTTGCTTGCAGGGTCGGTATTCATTATCGCCGCCTGCAGCCTTATCTACGAACTGCTGATCAGCAGCTTGTCTACCTATCTGCTTGGCTCCAGCGTTATTCATTATTCGCTGACGATCGGATTGTTTTTGTTTTTTATGGGTGTCGGCGCATGGATGGCGCAGTCGGTAACACGGCACCTTATTCCTGCTTTTGTCAGCATTGAAATTGCCATTGGTGCAGTGGGTGGTGTGTCTGCACTGTTGTTATTGTTTGTCTACGCGAAAACAGAATTCTATTATCCGGCAATGATTGTTGTTGTCGGTGTTATAGGTATTCTGGTTGGCATGGAGTTGCCGCTTTTAACTCGGATTCTTGAGTCTCGCAGCGGTTTACGGCGCGGCATCAGTCAGGTGTTGACGTTTGACTACATCGGTGCCCTGCTGGCGTCACTATTATTCCCGTTTATCTTGCTGCCATACTTTGGCCACCTGCTTACGGCGACAGTTGTAGGTTTGATAAATCTTTTGGTGGCGCTAATCGTTGCCTGGACCTTCCGATTACAGCTGTCAGCATGGCGTGGCAGACTGATCGGAGGAGTAGCATTTGCAGTGATGCTGCTCATGGCGTGTGTGATCTGGTTAAAACCTGCGCAGGTGATGATTGAATCTGCATTATATGAAGACCCGGTGATCGACTCGCGCCAGACCACGTATCAAAAAATTGTACTGACGCAGCGAGGTCAGGATCTGCGTCTGTACCTTGATGGAAATTTGCAGTTTTCATCTATTGATGAGTATCGATACCACGAAGTGCTGGTGCACTTACCGGTTGCCTTTAGCAGAACCGTAGAAAGGGCTTTGATAATTGGTGGCGGCGATGGTCTGGCTGCGCGTGAATTGTTGAAATACAACCATATTCAATTGATCGATGTAGTCGATCTGGATTCTGAAGTAACGCGACTAGCTAGCGAACAACATCTGTTGACAGAGCTAAATGAAAATGCTCTTAAAGACCAGCGTGTTACGGTACATAATAGTGATGCATGGTCGTGGCTTGCTGAAGCGGGTGATCTTTACGATGTTATAGTCATTGATTTACCTGACCCTGAAAGCGAAGACGTAGCCAAGCTGTACAGCGTTGCTTTTTATCAGCGTGTTGCTCGCAGAATGTCAGTCGGTGGCGTGCTTATTACTCAGGCAACTTCCCCCTGGTTCGCACGTCGGGCATTCTGGAGCATCGGCAATACGCTTGCAGAGGTATATGAAAACGTCAGGCCCGCTACAGTCTATGTGCCATCGTTTGGATTGTGGGGTTTTTTCATCGCGGCGCAGCATAGTCTGCAGGAACCCGGCAACCAGGTGTACGAAGGGCGCTATATGAATGAACAAACAATACAGGAGGTATTGCGACTGCCCGCAGATTTGCCCCGGCTGCCGGCTAAGGTTAATCGCAATTACTCTCTGCCGGTTATTGACTACTATCGTGAAGGGTGGGATGCACTTAATAATGCCAATAACCCTGCAATCGATTCTACTGCCGAATCAGTTAATCGCTAGTTATGTGCGCTGACTTTTTTTTGCCGCTGCAAGTCGATACTGAATTGCCGGATATTTTCCCAAGCCCTTTTGATGTTCGCCCGCATCCGGTAGCGGCGCAGGCAGCACAGTTGTTACAACGTCGATTAACGGATTTATGTAGTGACGGTTCTGAGTGTCCGCATCAGTTTGAGCAAGTGGACGGCGGAAAAATGTTCGGTGTTCTGGTTGTTAAAAACACAGAAGGTGTGATTGGCTATCTATCTGGTTTTTCTGGCATGCTTGGTAATCGCTGGCAGCAGGATGGTTTTGTGCCACCGGTGTTTGATCAATCAGAGCGGGATGCAATGTTGCATGAAGGTGAAAGTAACGTTGCTGAGCTGACTAGGAAAATAGAAGAATCAGAAGCTGAGCCGGGTTATTTGGATGCAGTTGAAACGGTACAGCAACACCGAACTGCGGCTATCCGACAACTTGATGCGATGAAGGCTACCCTTGCAAAAAGAAAACAGCAGCGCCGGATGCTACGCCAGAATGACGCTGTTAGTGATGCAGAACTTATTGAGCTTGGGCGCCAGAGTCGCAATGATAAACTTGAAATTAAAAATTTAAAGCGCAAATTGCAGGTTGATGGAGAAAACCCAATTGCAAGGCTTTCGCAGCTGCAAAATAAAATTGATGCATTGAAAAAGCAAAGGAAAAGCCTTTCTGCAAAGCTTCAGACTGATCTTTTTGGCGGTTATAAAATCGTTAGCTCTGATGGGCAGTCACGAATTCTCGATGAATTATTTGAAAGCAGATTGCCACCATCAGGTGCGGGTGATTGTGCTGCAACCAAGCTGGTGCATCATGCAAACGTTTTTGGTTTTAAGCCACTGGCACTGGCTGAGTTCTGGTGGGGTGCAGCGCCAATCGGTGGGTTGCGTGAGCATGGCCGGTTTTATCCTTCATGTCGGAGCCGTTGTCGGGTTGTGTTACCTTTTATGTTGCAGGGGCAGACTATGTCGATCCCTGTGCATGAACAGTCGGTTGCATTTTCCGATGACCACCCGCAAACACTGTATGAAGATCGCGATATCGTCGTAGTAGAGAAACCGGCGGGTCTTTTATCAGTGCCTGGCAAGGCTTTGACTGATTCGGTAGAGACAAGACTAAAAGCAAGATACCCGGAAGTAACCGGGGTCATGTTGTTGCACCGACTGGATCAGGCGACCTCTGGTGTAATGATCGCTGCCAAAAATCCCCGTGCCTATAAATCGCTGCAGCATCAGTTTCAGGATCGCACTATCAGCAAGCATTATGTGGCAGTGCTTGATGGTGTAATCGAGCGAGATGAAGGTGTTGTCGAATTGCCGCTGCGCATTGATATTTACGATCGACCGCGGCAAATTGTTTGTCATGAACGTGGTAAGTCGGCATTGACCAAATACCGCGTAATCAAACGTCAAAGTAATACAACGCGTATCAGCTTTTATCCTCACACCGGAAGAACTCATCAGCTGCGTGTACATGCGGCACATCCTGAGGGTCTCAATTGTCCTATACTCGGTGACGAACTGTACGGTCGTCCGGGTGATCGATTGCACTTGCATGCAGCGCAGCTTACTTTTAAACATCCCGTGACAGAGCAGAGCATGTCTTTTTCGTCTGAAGTTACTTTTTAAGAATGTCTTTGCTTAGTGAACAGCCTCCATTGCTGTATAACCCTCCGCAGTTTAACGATCCTCTGGTTGGTGAGGCGGATGTTGTTGTTATCGGTGGCGGGATAATTGGTGTTTGTACTGCGTACTACCTTGCACAGCTTGGTCAAAAAGTAATGTTGTGCGAAAAAGGCGTAGTTGCCGGCGAACAGTCTTCAAGAAACTGGGGCTGGGTGAGGCAACACGCAAGAGACGAGGCAGAGCTGCCGATTATGATGGAGTCGGCGCGGTTGTGGGATGATCTGGCTGCAGAGATTGGTGAGGATGTCGGCTATCGTCAGCATGGCGTGTTGTATCTTGCCAGTAGTAACAAAAAGCTCGCGCAGCGAGAAGCGTGGATTGAAATTGCAAAACAATACCAGCTGAACAGCACACTGCTTAGTGCTGCAGAAGTGGCAGCGATAACTGGCACACCTGAAGGTCAGTGGTGTGGCGGTGTTTATACTGCCAGTGACGGTCGTGCAGAGCCCTGGATTGCGGTACCGGCTATTGCCAGAGCCGCGTCCAGGCTTGGGGTCGTTATTAAAGAGCATTGTGCGGTCCGAAATATTGAACAGAAAAATCAGACCATTAGTGGTGTAGTGACTGAGCATGGTCTGGTGAAGTGTAATCGGGTTGTTCTTGCCTGTGGTGCCTGGTCATCGCTCTTCGCCGGTAATATGGGTATTTACCTGCCTCAATTATGTGTGCGGTCGACGGTTGTTAAAACCACGGCTGTGAATAATTTTTTCAGTGGCAATGCGGCAGATGAAAGTCTTGCATTCAGGCGTCGTCAGGACGAAAGCTATTCCCTGGCACTGACTGATCGAATTAACCATCTCATTGGCCCGAACACATTCAGGTTTTTTAAACCGTTTTTACCAGCAATGAAGGTTGACTGGGATCAATACCGGCTGGCGCCGAAGATGCCCATGGGTTTTCCTGATGCGTGGCGAACTGCAAGAAAATGGTCAGATGATGAGATATCGCCCTTTGAAAAACTACGAGTGCTCGATCCTGAGCCTAATCACAGAGATGCGCAGAGGATTCTGGATCTCGCACGTCGCAAGTTACCGTCACTTAAAAACGTAAGCGTTGAGCACAGCTGGGCTGGAATGATAGATTCAATGCCGGATATTGTCCCGGTGATAGATAATATCGGTTCTTCTCACAATTCTGCTCCTGCAGGTTTGACGTTTGCAACTGGTTTCAGCGGACATGGATTTGGTATTGGCCCTGCGGCGGGTAAGCTTGTAGCAGATCTTGTTTGTAACCACCCGGTGCCGTATGACCTTGACAGGTTTCGTCTCAGCCGTTTTACCGATGGCTCTGCAATTGAATTGGGTCCTATTTTTTAAAGACCTTTTTCGTGCTACAAGTATGACGAAGATCTGAAAAATATTATCTGTTTGAACTATGAGGGCAGGCTTGTGGCGTATGGGTATGTAATTGCACAAATTGATGTAACTGACCCGGACAGCTATGCTGACTATGTCAGTCAGGTTCAGGCGACGATTGACGTATACGGTGGGGAGTTTCTGGTTCGTGGTGGTAAGTCCGAGAGCTATGAAGGTACACCACCGGGGGATCGCAATGTTGTCATTCAATTTCCATCTTATCAGTCAGCTCAGGACTGGTATCACTCCCTCGAATATGCGCCAGTCAAAAAAATGCGCATGGCTGCATCAACCAGTGTGCAGACCATTGTGGAGGGCGTATAGCGTGGGTTGGCAGGTCGACCCGGATTCAGGTGCTCTGGCCTGTACCCTGGCCTGTACCCTGGCCTCGACGAGATAGCGCAAGTGCAATCAATATTATTGCCAGCGCTA